>CAYSUN010000014.1:0-23083 GCA_964434235.1 uncultured Gammaproteobacteria bacterium
GAGTTTGTAGAAATGTTTGTGGGTGTGGGTGCTTCGCGTGTAAGATCATTATTTCAAAAAGCTAAAAAGAATGCGCCGTGTATTATTTTTGTTGATGAGCTGGATGCTATTGGTCGTCAACGTGGGGCTGGCTTGGGTGGTTCTCATGATGAAAGAGAACAAACATTAAATCAAATTTTAGTTGAAATGGATGGTTTTGATCCGCACACTAATGTTATTGTTATGGCTGCGACAAATCGTCCTGATGTTTTAGATCCAGCTTTGCTTCGTCCAGGTAGATTTGATCGAAGCGTAGTTTTGGATTTGCCAGACATTAATGATCGGGAAGATATTTTAAAAGTCCATTCAAAGTCAAAACCATTAGACAGAGAAATTAATTTAAGAAGAATTGCGGAAAGAACCCCAGGCTTTTCTGGTGCAGACTTGGCAAACCTATTTAATGAAGCAGCTATTTTAGCAGCTAGAAATGACAAGAAAAAAATTCATCAGGATGATCTAATTGAAAGCATTGAAAAAGTGATGCTTGGTCCAGAGAGGAAAAGCCATCTTCTATCAGCTGAGGAAAAGAAAATTACAGCTGTGCATGAAGCTGGACACGCGCTAGTTTCACATATCTTGCCAAATTCAGATCCTGTTCATAAAGTTTCAATTATTTCTCGTGGACGAGCAGCTGGTTACACAATGAATTTACCAGACAAAGAAAAATATTTACATAAACGTTCAGAATATATTGATAATTTAGCAGTGCTTTTAGCTGGTTATACAGCTGAAAAATTAGAGTTTGGTGAAGTTACTACTGGAGCTTCAAATGATTTGCAAAGAGCAACAGATTTAGCTCGGCAGTTAATTACTCAATTTGGAATGAGTGAAAATTTAGCGCCAAGAACTTATGGTGATAAAGATGAATTAGTTTTTCTGGGTAAAGAAATTTCTGAAAAAAGAAATTATTCAGAAAAAGTTGCTGAAGAAATTGATGCTGAGCTTGATAAGTTGATTTATTCAGCTGCGAAAAGCGCAGAAAAAGTTATTGTTGATAACAAAGATAAAATGGATAGGATAGTAAAGGTACTTTTGCACAATGAAACTATTGAAAAAGATGAATTTATTGCTATAATAGAAAACAGAGAAATTAAAATGAAAAAAAGTGCAGAAGAAAAACCAGTAAAAGAAGAAGTTAAGGAAGATAAAGAAAAGAAGAATTAACTCAAAACTCTTTGGACGGAGACTTTGAGTTTATATATTAAAAATAGGCTATCCTGTGGGGAGTGGCCTATTTTTTTTGATTGAATGATGTTTAGCTACCTTAATTTTAAGGTTTGGCTCGTTGGGTTAGGTAAAGAGTCGTTTCTTTTTTTGCTAATAATTTAATCGTCCGAAATTGAGTGAGAAAATTTTTTATCATTTCTGCGTAGTTCCCCTTGCTAAAATGTTTTCCATAATCAGAGCAGAAATCAGCAATGAAAACAGTATTCTGGCATTTGTGGTATATCTTGGCAATCCTTAGGCCTCCTTTGTTTGATGTTTATTATAAAAATTCATCCAACAAGCCTAATATTAGTCCAAATCCAACAAAGAAAAATGTGAATACTATTGCAGATGTCCAGATGCCTTCATGTCTAGCAGCTAAACTGCTAAAAATAAGTGCAAGCACGAATCCAAGTCCTAGGTTTTGTAGTAGTCCCATTTGATTGTTTTTTAATTCTTTTTGTTTTTTCTTTGCTATCCAAGTAGCGATTTTGAAGATAATAATAGAAAGTATTATGTAGCAAGTAGCGGATAATAAAAACACATGAATTTTAGTCATTTTTTACTCCCCCCTTTTTTTACAATTGTTAACGAACATTGAATCATACCATTTATTAAGTTTTGCGTAAACCAATTTTTAGTCAATAAATATTGACTTTATTTATTACTTAATATATAAATATATTATAAATAGACAAAAAAACATGAAAGATGTAAAAAAACAACTCCAACTTCTTGGTTTAAACGAAAAGCAGGCAGATCTCTATCTGGCACTGCTTAAGTTGGGCTCAAGTTTAATTGGCATGCTTGAAAAAAAGTTAAAGCTGCATAAGCAGATTATTTATAATGAATTAGAAAAATTGATTGAGAAAGGATTAGTTTTTGTTACTGTGAAAAATAACCGGCGTAATTTCCAGGCAGCTGACCCAGAAGTTTTGGTTGAGAAATTGGAAAGCCAAAAAAAAGTAGCAGAAGGTTTGGTCCCAGACTTGCATTCTTTGATCGGTTGGGATAAAGGAATTAGTGAAGTTAGAATTTATGAAGGGCTCAAAGGCTTTCAAGCATTTCATAGAACAAGTATAAAATTAGTTCAAGAAAATTCTGAAATTTTAGTAATTGGTGCAGGTGGTGACAAGTTTTTACAATTGGCAGAAGTTGATAATTTGTTCGATTGGTATGAAATTGTGCGACAAAGGAAAAATATTAAACAAAGATTTTTGATGCATGAAAATCAACGTAATGACAATCCTAAATATATTATAAATCGATTCAAGCATGAGGTACGATTTTTGGATGATGAAATTATGGTTACCATGGCGGTTCAGATTTGGCCTGACCATATCGCTATGTTATTTTTTCTTGATCAACCAAAAATTATTGAAATAAAATCCATCCATGCTAGAGAAAATTTTAAAAGATATTTTGAAATACTTTGGTGTCAGGCAAAAAATTAGAAATTTGAAAAAAAATAGTTGACGGCAAATCATTTTGCAATTAAAATGTATATATATGAACAATGGAGGTTACCATGAATTGGAATAACATTGTCCTACGTTTGCGTAATTTTGATGAGTGGGCAGAAGGTGACCAGTGGTGGAAAGAACTTTATTCTTCATACAAGGAAAATATTAAAAAACTTTGTCATCAAGTTGCAGATCTTTTAGGGATGAAAATTCAAGATCAGTTAGAAATTTTTGATCAAGATTTTGCTGACCTTTTCGGTCAAGTTTTTCACGAAGAGTGCAAAGTGCATCCTTTAATGCAAGAGGAGTTAGTTGTTCTTTTATTTAAGGAAGAAAAACAAAAACAATTTGTTATTAGATCATTGTTATTTTAATTACTCAGTCCTGATAAAATCAGGACTTTTTTATTATTTAAAATTTTATAGATTAATTTTTCTAAAAATTAATTCAGGTTGATTTACTATGCTGTTGATAATTTATTGGACAATATTTTTATAAAAAACACAAAACGTGTTATAATATAACAGTTAAAAAGTAAAGTTATTTTCAATGTCATTTTGCTTTTTACCTTTTATCTTTTAACAAAAAATAGTTATGGAAAAATTTTATCGTGCAATTTTAAAAAATGCATGGACAATTAGTTGGAAAAATAAATGGCTTTGGATTTTGGGATTTTTTGCTGCAATTATTGGTAACGGTAGCGTGTATGAGGCTTTACTCCGAGGTTTTAATAATGTTTCTGAGGGACGATCAGTTTTTTATACTTTTAGTGAATATGCTGAAGCTGGAATATTTGGTAGCTTTTCATGGGCAAGTTTTTCCGCTTTGTGGCAATCTGATCCAACTGCATTTGGAACTGGTTTGTTTACTCTAGTTGTAGCGTTATGTGTGATTGCAATTTTAATAACTTTTGGAGTTATTGGACAGGGCGCAGTTGTGGCCGGGGTGATTGGTACTGACCAAAAGAAAAAAACAGATTTTAGAAAGTCTTTTCACGTTGGAGTTGAAAAATTTTGGTCAATACTTAAATTGAATGTTATTACTAAAATTATTTTATTAGGTTTGTTAGTTTCTCTTTCTTATTTAGTTTCGTTCATCGTGTTCAATTCTGTTGCAATGAGTCTTTTTGTTTATGTGCTAGCATTTATAGTTTTCGTGATACTTGAAATAATAATTTATTTTTTAACAATTTACGGAATAACGTTTATTATTTTGCGTGATGTTCGTCCGTTGGTAGCACTGCGTAAAGCCTGGAAATTATTTTCAAAGCATGCGCTCTTAAATTTAGAAATGGGATTTTTGTTATTCTTAATAAACATTATTGTTGGTTTTGTCTTTATTGTAGTTAATTTTATAATTTTATCTCCATTACTTGTTTTGTATTTGCTTTTCTTGTTTTCTGGTTCAAAATTAGCAGCCTTGATTGTTGTTATGATAATGATTATGCTTTTTGCCTGTTTAATGATTATTGTTGGATCATGGTGGAGTACATATCAGCTTGGTGTTTGGTCTTTATTATTTGAAAAACTTGATACTACAGATGCTAAGTCAAAAATCCAACGATGGTTTGAATCAGTTAAAAATAAAAATAAGTCTAAGAAAATTAGAAAATAGTTATTAAGCTGTTCTTTTTACCTCCACATTAGGAGGGGACAAAATAAAAACAAAAGGAAAGGGCTACTCCTAGAGAGTAGTTCTTTCTTTTTGGCTTAAATTAGATAAATTGATAATGTTAATATTGACAAATTGTTGAAAATTTGCTATATTGTGGCATTGACAATTGATTTTATTTTAACAAAAAGGAAGGTGACCAATGCTGAAAGTTAAGGTTTTGATAAAGCAGAATGACCAAGATAACATGTTTCAGCGTGCTAGGAAGATTCTCAAGGGTCAGCTGAATATCGGCGCGGTGATCTTTGATTGGGGTCCAGTGTATCCTGATCATGAAATCAATGTCATGGTGCGAGAAACTCCGAATGACAAAAAGATGCGCAAAATTTTTCAGCGAATCAACGGTCGTGGTGCCCGCAAACTGTTTAATCTGCGTATTTCGGAAGGTCCGGATAAGCGGGGTTTTCGCGCAGGAACGTTTTATGTGAATTGTGTTAAAGGACCTAGAGGAGTGGAGATTGCCCTTCAGCGTCTGAACGAGGCACTTGTGGCCATCAACGAAACAGCTGAACTTATCTAAGGAGGATATATTTTTATGAGACAATTTACGATGCTGGTTACAAACGATGATGATTTTGGTACACGTGGTCGCTTTGTTCGCGTTCGAGCGAACACCATTCGTGGTGCGAAACGTCGGGCTCGTCGAAAGATGAACCCAGACGAATGGTTCGAGCAGGTCGAAACGCGGGTTCGTGGTTGTAGCCTCCAGCAGCCGGTTTGGGACATTATGAACGGCAACATGAGCCATTGGTATGGTCTTAAGTTGTAAGAAAAAAAGCAGAGTCTTGCGCACAAGACTCTGCTTTTCAATTTTAAATATCAAATTTTAACTTTTCACTATTTTGTAAATAGTTCTTCTAACTTGTTGATTTGGTCTAGAGTAATGCCAAACATTTTCAATATCAAAACAATCTGGCAAGATGTGTCGAACATTAATTTGTTCTGCACTTTGTAATGTTTTAAATTCTGGAATAATTATTACAATAACTCCATTCTTTTTTAATATTTTCTTAAACGACTTAAAAGATTTTTCATATAATTTTGTCAGTTCTTCGGAAATGTGCTGAATTGTTTTAACTGGTTCATTACCACGTAGTGGTGGTCCAAGGAATGGTTCAGTAATAATTGCATCAATTGAATTTAGTTTAATACTGTTTTCAAGCGTAACAACATTTTCTAGTTTTATTTTGTAAATAAATTTTTTCTTGAGTTCAGATTTTAACCATTCAAGGTTTAATTGACAGCTAAGAATAGCCTTTTTACTTGCGTCAGTGCCAGTTACATTTTTATGACCGGATAATAACGATTGTTGCAAAACAGTCCCAGAACCGCAAAACGGGTCTAGAATTGATGCTTCAGAAGTAAGTTCAGCTAAGTTGAGCATTATTTGAGCTAATTTGGGCGGAAGCATGCCGGAGATATCATCTCTTGATGGTCGTCCAAAATCTAAATGTGAAAAAAGTTCGTAAGGTTGAACAGTTTGGGTTAAACCTAAATATTGTGCTTTGTCACTTTTCAAAATAACAAATTCAAAGCCTTGTTTATTTAAAATATTACTTTGGACGATAACTGAAGATAAAGGATTTTCTTTGCCAGTCACAAAACGACATTTTACATTTTTTTCTTTTAATAATTTTTTAATTTGTAAACCAAGTTTATTTAGATTTGTTTGTTTGTTGTAAAGACTAATTCCAAAATTTATTTTTTTATCTGTTGCTTCAACTTCATGAGCAATAGTGTTTGGAGATAGATCATTGATTTTCTTTTTTATAAGACCAATTTTAATGGTACCACCAAGTTCACTAATTAATTGGTTTTGGTTAAATTCGCTAGCAATATCAAGTATTAAAAAATCAGCATCCTGGTCAATTATTGAATAATTTATATTTTCAGTTTTAAGTTTGCTTAGTAATTCAGCTGTAGATAGTTCTGGATGATTACCGAAGATGAAGAAATATTGCATAAAATTTGATTTTGATTATGTAAATTAAGACAATTATGTTAGTTGAAATGATTTGTTTGTATTATAGCAAAAATAAAAGGTTGTGTCTGGATGCTCTACGAATAATGAGGAGAGAGTTTTTACAAGTAAAGCTAAAACACAACCTTTCAACACAGTTTAGTATAATCGTTTGAATTTGTCAAGTGTCTAGTATTTTGATTTAAAATATTTTTTATTGACTAATTTTGCGTAATTTGATAGAATAAAACTACTATATAAATCACAGAGCATAGAACATAAATCATTGCACAATAATATGGGAAATTAAGATTATTTGTTTTTGTTCTGTGTTCCACGAATAATGAATGATATAACCTTATGAATATTACGGAATTGGCTAGAAAACTTAGAGTAAATGCAACTGAACTTAGAGAAAAATTACCTGAGCTTGGTTTTGATATTGGTCAAAAAGCAATTAAAATTGATGATAAGCTAGCTTCAAGAATAATTCGTTCATGGAGAGAATTTCAAGATCGAGAAAAACAAAAGATGGCTTATGAAAAAATTACTAAAAAAGATGAAACTGGTAAAGTAATTTTAGATAAAAAGGTAGAAATTCCAAGCATTTTAACGGTTAGAGATTTTTCAGATTTATTGAATTTACCTGTAAATATTGTGATATCTGAACTAATGAAAAATGGTGTAATGGCAACATTGAATCAACGAATTGATTTTGAAACAGCAGCTATTGTTTCTGCTGAACTTGGTTATGAAGCAACAGAAATTGATATGAATGAAAAGTTTGAACTAGATAAAGCTAAAAAAATTGTTGATAAATTAACAGCTGAAAAGGATGAAGACTTACAATATCGTGCACCAATTGTTGTTGTTATGGGGCACGTTGATCATGGTAAAACAAAACTTTTAGATGCTATTCGAAAAACTGATGTAGTTGCTGGTGAAGCTGGTGGAATTACTCAGCACATTGGTGCATATCAAGTTACCAAGAAAGGACAAAAAATTACTTTTATTGATACACCGGGACATGAAGCTTTTACAGCTATGCGTTCACGTGGAGCAAAAGTTGCTGATATTGCTATTTTAGTGGTGGCTGCCTCTGAAGGGGTTAAACCTCAAACAGTGGAAGCTTTGAAAATTGCTCAAGAAGCGAAAATTCCTATTTTAGTAGCTATAAATAAAATTGATTTGCCTGATGCTAACCCTGAAAAAGTAAAACAAGAATTAGCAAATTATAATTTATTAGCTGAAGAGTGGGGCGGGCAAACTGTGTTTGTACCAATTTCAGCCAAATTCAATAAAAATATTGATGAACTTTTGGAAAATTTAGTTTTATTAACTGAAATGAATAAAGAAACTTTGCGAGCTAATCCAAAGGGTGAATTTGTAGGAAGTGTAATTGAATCTCATGTGGATTCTGGTTCTGGACCAGTTGCTACAATTTTGGTGCGTAATGGAACTTTGCATATTGGTGACTTTTTGGTAATTAATAATGTTAATTATGGTAAGGTCAAAGTCATGCGCAATCATAAGGGTGATGAAATTAAAAATGCTGGTCCTGCTGTGCCAGTAGAAATTTTAGGACTTAAATTAGCACCAAAGGTAGGAGACGTTTTAGAAGTAATTGATAATCCGAAAAATGCTTCAAAAGCTAAAAATTATAGAATGCAAAAAGATGAAACTTTTATTAAAACGACTAATAATGAAGTTGAAAACGAAAAAGTTGTTAAGTTGAATGTTATATTGCGTTCGGATGTGCTTGGCTCACAAGAAGCAATTATTGAATCATTAAAGAAAATTGAAGATGAAGATATAAAAATTAAATTTGTTAGCACTGGTCTTGGTAATGTAACTGAAAGTGACGTGCTTAGTGCTGAAGCAACTGGATCGGTCGTGCTAGGTTTTAATGTAGTGCCATCACCAGCAGCTGAAGATTTAGCTAAAGAAAAAAATGTTCAAATAATGAGATATAAAATAATTTATGAATTAATTGACGAAGTTAAAAGAAGATTGAAAGAGTTAATAAAACCAATGGTTGTTCGTAAGGATGTTGGTAAAATGAAGGTTTTGGCGATTTTTAAAAAAGGTGAAAATTCACAAGTAGTTGGTGGAAAAGTTATAGATGGGATAATTGAACCAGGAGCTCAAGTAGCTGTTCTTCGTAATAATGAATTTATTACTTCTGGAAAAATCACCCAATTGCAAGTTGGAAAGCAGGAAGTAAGAGATTGTGTTAAGGGACAAGAGTGCGGAATTAATTATATTGGGCAACCTTTGATTGAAGAAAATGATATTTTGGATGTTTATGTTGAAGAAGAAGTTTATAAAAAGATTTAAGTTTCAAATAGAATATAAAAACTCCATATCTTGGATTCTGAAATTTACCTCTGAATATTTTAGTGGGTACACAAATTCAGAGTAATGAGATGTGGAGTTTTTTGGTATTGACAATTATTTGTAAAAGTAGTATATTAATGTGTTAGAAGTTCTTTACAAGGTTATTCAAATGAGTTGTTGTTGGAAGAATATTCATTAACAGAAGTTAGTTTTTGACCAAGGAGAAGCAGATGAGTGCAAAAGACGGTAATGGCAAGATGGATACTATTCGAATTATGACTAGTGATTTGCATCAACACACACAGGGTTTGTTACTTGAAGCTAGCAAAGAGCTGATGAAAACAGAAAAGCAACTGGCTCAAGCTTTGGAAGAGAATCAAACACTCCGCCAACAGATCAATCGATTACAGCCTGACCCTATTACTGGGTTGATGAGTTTATTGGTTTTTGAAGATTTGGTAGGTCGATTTGTTGCTAAATTTCAGCGCGACAATCACGCAATAGCGACTGAAGATTGTGACGTTACTGTACAATGTAAAACTACAGAAGTTTATCGTCCGTTTTGTTTGCTTGCTATTGAAGTGGATCGTTATTCACTTATCACTGATCAGTTTGGAAAAAAATTCAGTCAATTTGTTCTTAAGCATTTTGCGGAAAGTATTTCCAAAAAATCCGCGCCTTTGATTTTGCTTGCCGTTATTCAGAAAGTGTTTTTTATGTTCTTTTGCCTGAGACTGAAGTTAAGGGAGCAGTTGTTGTTGCGAGAGCCATTGCTAGTAGAGTCTCTTCATTGAGTTTTCATATTGATCAGGGACGGGAAAAGGTAAAGATCACCTCAACGGCTGGAATTGTTGATTTACGTCCTGGTATGGATTCAGCCACTATGATGAAGAAGGCTGTTTGTGCTAAGGATTACTGTAAGGAATCTGGAGGCAATGGCACAGCCATTTATACTCAAGCCAATGAGTATAAGGTATTTGAACAATTTGTAAAATAAGTAAAAATTGCTACACCCGTTCTGAAATTAGAACGGGTGTTTTTTTGTAAAAATTTGACAAGAAAAAATAAATGGTTATAATTGTAATACAATGTAATACACTTCCGCTATGCGGAGGAATACTAAAGAGCAAGGGGTAAAGAGCAAAGAATTACTCAAAAAATGATTTCTTGTCCGATGAGCCATAGGCTATACGGACTCCGTACTTTACGTCGGAGTTTTCTTGATTTCTTGTTTTCTTATTTATGAGATGTATAGTAACTTTATCTTTGCCAGAAGAAATGTGTAAAGAGGTTGAAAGACAAATGAAAAAGCATAAATTCGAGTCAAAAAGTGAATTTATTCGTCATGTTTTGCGTTTTTGGTTAGAAAATAAAAATAAGTAATAATAATTTTAAGTTTATATAATAAATAAAATAAGCGACTGATTTAATGGCATTTTAATAAATTATTTTTATGTCAAATTAATCAGCAATAAAAAGTATGGAATTAAATGACAACAATTTCGAACAAGAGGTTCTTAATTATCAAGATGGCCCAGTTTTGGTGGACTTTTATGCACCATGGTGTGGTCCTTGTCAAACAATGGGTCCAATTCTTGAAGACTTAGCCAAAGAATTAGCTGGCGGAAAAGCCAAAATTTTTAAATTAAATGTTGATGAAAATAATGTGATTGCTGGTAAATATGGCGTGATGAGTATTCCAACTTTAATTTTATTTGAAAAAGGTCAAATCAAAGAAACAATGGTTGGCTTACAAAATAGAGAAATATTAAAACAAAAATTACAAGGTTAATTAAATTCTTAATAGTTTGATTTAACTTTGAACTTAGTAAATAGAATTTAGAAATTATGAAAAATTACGATGTTATAATAATTGGAGGAGCTTGTGCTGGCTTATCTTCAGCAATTTACACTTCTCGTCGAGAATTGAAAACATTAGTATTAACTAATGATATTGGCGGTCAAATTTCAACAACAACTGAAGTTGAAAATTATCCTGGATTTTTGTCTATTAAGGGCCCAGAATTAGCAATGAAGTTTAAAGAGCAAGCAGAAAAGTCTGGAGCAGAAATTAAATTTGAAAAAGCTTTGGCAATCAGTAAGGTGGAAGATGAGTATATAATTAAAACAGCTAGTGAAGAATATCAAGCGCCTGTAGTAATCTTAGCTTTTGGTTTAAAACAACGAACACTTGGCGTACCAGGGGAAAAAGAATTAACTGGTCGAGGTGTTGCTTATTGTGCAACTTGTGATGGGCCTTTATTTAGAAATAAAAAAGTTGCAGTTGTTGGTGGTGGAAATTCTGCTTTTGATGCAACTGAATATTTATCTGGCTTGGCAGAAAAGGTTTATCTTTTTGTTCGTCGTGATGTTTATCGAGCTGAAGATATTCTTATTGAAGCAGTAAAAGCCAAAGCTAATGTAGAAATTATGGATTTTACAGACATTGAGGAATTTGTTGGTCAAGGTAAGCTTGCCAAAGTTAGAATTGTAAACAATCAAACCTTAGTGAAAAATGAGATTGAATTGGACGGAGTATTTATTGAGATTGGTTGGCAAAGCATGGTTAATGATATTACAGGTTTAAAAGATTTAATCGATGTTGATGAACGTGAATATGTAGTTGTTGACAATCAAGCCAAAACTTCAGCTGAAGGTATTTTTGCTGCTGGTGACGTGACAAATACACCTTTTAAGCAAGCAGTTATTTCTGCTGGTGAAGGTGCAAAAGCAGCGATGAATGCAGCTGTTTATATTCAACACAAACGTGGCAAAGAAATCGGTGATCAGTTTTCTGACAGAGCAAAAAGAAAATAAAAAAGCCACTGAATTTTCAGTGACTTGGAGTTCTTTAGCTGTAGCAATGGATTGAATCTGGATCTGCACCCATATAAGCACCGCAGATATTGCAATGGAGATTGCTACCTCTGTGACCACATAACGATTGTTTACCAAGTGTGTTTTCAACACGTGAACTTGGTGATCCTGGAACAATGCCACAATGATGACATTTATAAAACAAGGGGGCAAAGATGGTTAGTTTTGTATTAAAAAGTTTCTGAAGGTCTTGTAGCGATTTTTCAAATACAAGCTTGGCTTGTTCATTATCTGGATTTTCTTCATAGCGCAAGGAAACTCTTTTGTGGAGTATCATTGAGAGTTTTTGGGGTATTGTCCCGTAAATATTTTGAACATAGATTTCATTTTCAGGTTTAATTTCATCTAAGTAGTATTTGTTATCTTGTTCAAGAATAGAGTGTTTGTGAAAAGCGTTTTGTAAAAATTCAAGAATTGTGGTGAAAATTAACCTTTTTTCACGCATTTTTTTCGCTTGTTCGTCACGAATTTGAGCATCAAGCACACTTCGTTGAATTTCTAGGTCTCTTAATCTGTCACTCATACGCACCTCCATGTTTAAAAGGAACTGTAAATATTATTAATTAAAAATTATCATATAAAGAAATTTATGTCAACCCCATTTGAAAATGCAATTAAACAGTTGTCTACGGCAGCTGAAGTTATTGATTTAAAACCAGAAGTTATTGAACTTTTAAAAACTCCTGACCGTATTTTGCGAGTTAAAGTGCCAGTAAAAATGGATGATGGTACTTTGAAAATTTTTGAAGGTTATCGAGTTCAATATAATAATTGGGCAGGACCATACAAAGGTGGTTTGCGATATTTTCCAACTGTTGATTTGGATGAAGTAAAAGCTTTAGCTTTTTGGATGACAATCAAAACAGCCGTTGTTGGAATCCCCATGGGTGGTGGAAAAGGTGGAGTAACGCTTAATCCAAAAGAATTAAGTTCAGGTGAGTTAGAAAGACTTACTCGTGAGTTTGGAAAACTTCTTGCTCCAAACATAGGACCAAAGATTGATGTCCCAGCGCCAGATGTTTACACAAATTCAGAAATTATGAATTGGGTAAAAGAATCTTTTATTGATTATCGAAAAAATTTAGCCAAAGAGTGCGGATGTGAATTGTCTGAACAAAATCAAAAAATGTTACAAGGTGTAATTACTGGAAAATCAGTTGAACAAGGTGGTAGTCTTGGTCGTGATCGAGCAACTGCCATGGGTGGTTTTTACATTTTACAAAAATTAGTAGAAATGAAAGAAATAAATGAAAAACCAAGTATTGCAATTCAAGGTTTTGGTAATGCTGGTTCAGTCATGGCTGACCTTTGCGGGGCTGAAGGTTATAAAGTTGTAGCAATATCTGATTCAAAGGGTGGTGTGTATAATTCTGAAGGATTAGACCTTGAAAAGGCCAAAGAACATAAGAAATCCACAGGGCAACTTGTAGGGTTAGAAGGATCAAAAGAGATCAGTAATGAGGAACTTTTGGAGTTGTCTGTTGATGTTCTTATTCCAGCGGCGCTAGAAAATGTTATCACCAAAGATAATGCTGAAAATATTAAAGCTCGATTCATAATAGAATTAGCAAATGGGCCAGTTACCCCAGAAGCAGATGAAATATTGGCTAAAAATGCAATAAAATCAGTACCAGATGTTTTGGCCAATTCAGGTGGTGTTACAGTAAGTTATTTTGAATGGCAACAAAATTTAGAAGATAATTATTGGACAGAAGAAGAAGTCTTTAATAAATTAAAGGCGATTATGGTTCCTGCTTTTGAACAAATTTGGCAATTGCATAAAGATAAAAATATTAGCTTGAGAACAGCTGCTTTTGCCAAGGCGCTGGAAAGATTACAAAATCTATGCTATACTGTATAAGAAGAAAGTAATAAATAACTTTGAAAAATTTATGCCAAGAAAATTGAATCCAGCTTTGAAGAAACCGTTAAAGCTATCTGCTGAGTTAGAAGCAGTAGTTGGTAAGGGTCCTCTTCCTAGATTTGAAGTAGTAAAGAAAATTTGGGACTACATTAAGAAAAATGATTTACAAAACCCAGCAAACAGAAGAAACATTCTTGCTGATGAAAAATTAAAAGTTTTATTCGGTGGAAAAAAAGAAGTTACAATGTTCGAAATGACAAAACTTGTTTCAAAACACATGGAATAATTAGAGAGTTTAAAAAGACCTGAGCGATGCTTGGGTCTTTTGTTTTTTTCAATAATATAGTAGATTAAAGATATGGACTATTCTTACGAAAATAATTTATTACAAAAAGGTTATCAATCTGTTTGTGGACTTGACGAAGCAGGCAGGGGACCCTTGGCCGGCCCTATCGTCGCCGGCGCAGTTATCCTTGATCCAAATCAAAATGACTTTTTTGGGTTACTTAATGATTCAAAAAAATTAACTGAGAAAAAAAGAGATGAAGCTTTTGCTCAAATAATTAAAAAGTCACGTTGTTGGTCAATTGGTGTAGTTAGGCATTATGAGATTGATATACATGGTTTGGCTTATGCCAACAAAATTGCTATGAAAAGAGCGTGGCAACATTTAAAAATAAAACCTGATTATATTTTGTGTGATTATGTAGCAAAAATAGCTTTTGAAACTTCAAGTGAGATTATTATTGGTGGAGATGCTAAAGTTATTTCAATTTCTGCAGCATCAATTCTAGCTAAGGTTTTTCGAGATAAAATGATGACTGCTTTTGATGCATATTTTCCAGAATATGGTTTTGCTAAGCATAAAGGTTATGGAACTAAACAACATATGCAAAGTTTAGAGCAATTTGGACCTTGTGAAATACATAGAAAAAGTTTCGCACCAGTTCGAAGTCGAATGCGTTAAAGCTTGACAACGTTATTTGAATAATGTAATATTATCTTTAAGATAAAAGTTCATAAATTGTCTAAATTTATTGGAGGATTGCATGTGTAGTACAACTAAGAAGCCGAGTTATTTTGTGATTTTGGAAGATTTGGAGAGTGCTATGATCAAGGCTCAGCAAGCTTCAGCTGAAGGTCGTGAAGATGCTAAAGTAAACAGTTTTACCACTTTTAGTGCTTATTGTTCGTCTTTGGAAAGGTTTGAAGATATTCCAGCTGAAAACCGTCAAATCATAGTTGAGAAACTGGAAAACATGCTTACTGTTTTGCAACGGGAAGCAGGCTATGGCAATTTCCAACAAAAATTACGAACATTGATTTCCAATATGAAAAGCTAAAAAGCAAAACCAGAGGATCTCTTTTCAAAAAAGGGATCTTTTTTATTAAAATAATCTGTTTTTACTGTATTTGTGTTAAACATTTTTTCCTTGAAATTTGGGCTAAAATAGTATATAGTTATTAATATAAATATCGATATTATAAAAATATGAATAAATTTAATCACAAAAAAATTGATAAAAAATGGCAAAAATATTGGCAAGATAATGGTATAAATAAAACTCGGGAAGTGGAGGGAAAAGAAAAATATTATGTTTTAGATATGTTTCCATACCCGTCAGGAGCTGGCCTTCATGTTGGTCATCCAAAAGGTTATATTGCTTCTGATGTAACAGCTAGGATGAAAATGATGCAAGGATTAAATGTTCTTCATCCAATGGGCTGGGATGCTTTTGGTTTACCGGCAGAAAATTATGCGATAAAAAATAAAGTTCATCCAAAAAAAGCAGTTGAAAAAAATGTTCAAATTTTTAAAAAGCAATTAAATAAAATTGGTTTTACATACGACTGGGAAAGAGAAGTAAATACAACTGATCCAGAATATTTTAAATGGACGCAATGGGCATTTATAAAAATGTTTGAAAAAGGTTTAGCTTATGAATCAGCAGAACCGATTATTTGGTGTCCAAGTTGTAAAACTGGTTTAGCGATGGAGGATCTTGAAGCTGGTAAGTGCGAACGTTGTGGTAGTGAAGTTGAAAAAAAACCAATGCGTCAATGGGTTCTTAAAATTAAAGATTATGCTGATCGATTGCTTTATGATTTAGATAAATTAAATGATTGGCCTGAACCAATAAAAGAAATGCAACGCAATTGGATTGGACGTAGCGAAGGCGCAGAAATAAATTTTAGGGTCAAAGAGCAAGGGTTAAAGAGCAAAGAAAAATATATAAATATTTTTACAACAAGACCAGATACTTTGTTTGGTGCAACTTTTATGGTTTTAGCTCCAGAACATCCGTTGGTGGCTGAAATTACTATTGAAGAAAATAAAAAAGAAGTTGAAAAATATGCAAAATTAGCATCCGCTAAGTCCGATTTAGAAAGGTCTGAATTACAAAAAGATAAATCAGGAGTTTTTACTGGTTCTTATGCTATTAATCCTGTTAATGGCAAGGAAATTCCAATTTGGGTGGCAGATTATGTTTTAATGGGCTATGGAACTGGTGCAATAATGGCTGTACCAGCGCACGATCAACGTGATTTTGATTTTGCCAAAAAGTATAATTTGCCAATTGAGCAAGTTATTTCACCAATGTTTATTGATAAGATCAATCCGCCACAAGATGGGTTTAAGGAAGTTTGTCGTGATACTGTTTTGGCTTTTTTGCGAGATAAGAGTACTGGTAAATATGCGCTTCTTGATTGGCACGGAACGTTAGAAGGAATAACTACCACAATAATGGGTGGCATTGATGAAGGTGAATCAGTAGAAGAAGCAGCGAGAAAAGAAATTGCTGAAGAAGCTGGATTAGATAATCTTACTTTAGTTGAAAAATCTCGATGGGTTACTGAGGCAAAATATTGTGCTTCGCACAAAAAAGAAAATCGTCATGCAATAGCTTATGCTTTGTTGTTTGAGGTTGAAAATCTAAAAAATCAAAAAGCTATACTTGATGAAGAAAAATCAAAGCATACACTATATTGGGTATCAGAAAAAGAAGTTTTAGATAAATTAGTGCCAGTTCACCAGAAGTTTGTTTGGCAACAGTTACTTAATGAAACAGCTTTAGTTGATGACGGTCATTTAATTAATTCTGGTGAATTTGATGGTTTAGCAGTCAAAGATTCAATGAAAAAAATAATTACTTGGTTGGAAGATAAAAATATTGGCAAAGCAAAAGTTAATTATAAGTTGCAAGATTGGGTTTTTTCTAGACAAAGATATTGGGGTGAACCGATTCCAATTATTCATTGTGAAAATTGTAAAAACAAAAAGAATGATTACGTTATTTTGCATGGATATTCAGGAACCGGCGAATTTAATGGTTCTGGTGCAGGTTCTGGAAAGAATTGGAGATCTGATCTAAAAGAAAAATTAGAAATGCAGGGAAATAAGGTTTTTCTTCCAGACCTTCCTAATACAGAAAAACCAAATATTGATGAACAAGTACAATATGTCTTAGATAATGTAGATTTTGAAATTGATGAAAATACAATTATTGTGGCCCATAGTTTGGGCGCTGTGGTTGTATACAAATTGCTTGAAAAGATCGGTCAAAAAATAAATAATGTGTATTTTATTGATCCTGTATTTAGTCCCAATTTTGGTGATAAAGAAAGACCAGATGTTAATAAGAGTAATGATTGGAATTTTAAAATTGAAAAAATTAAACCATTGGCTAATTACACTATTATAGGAGCTTCTGACTTTAGTACTATTCTAGAAAAAGATTTAAAAGAATTGGCTAATAAGTTAGATGCCAATTTAATATTAGCAAAACCTGAAGCCAGACATTTTACAAGCAATATTGAATCAGTTATAGAGCAAATTGTAATTAATAATAAAGGAGTAATCCCTGTGCCAGAAAAAGATTTGCCAGTTGTATTACCAACGGTTAAGAGTTATGAACCAACTGGAACTGGGGAGTCACCTTTGGCCGGTATTGATTCTTGGGTTAATGTAAAATGCCCAAATTGTGGTGGTGCGGGGAAAAGAGAAACAAACACAATGCCTCAGTGGGCGGGTTCAAACTGGTATTATCTTCGTTATGTTGATCCAAATAATAGTAAAGCCTTAATCGACCCTGTTAAAGAAAAATATTGGATGCCAGTTGATTTTTATATTGGTGGAGCTGAGCATGCTACAAGACACTTGATTTATTCTCGTTTCTGGCACAAATTCTTGTTTGATATTGGGGTTGTTTCCAGTGAAGAACCATTTAAACGTTTCCAAAATGTTGGTTTGATTATGGCGGAAGATGGTCGAAAAATGAGTAAACGTTGGGGCAATGTTATCAATCCTGATGATGTTATCGAAGAATATGGGGCTGATGCATTTCGAACTTATGAAATGTTTATGGGGCCGTTTGATCAACCAGTAGCTTGGGATACAAACGGACTTCGTGGAGTGAAAAAGTTTTTGGATAAAGTTGATAGTTATGTAAATAATTGTCTAAAAAATAACGCTTTTCAAGAAAATGACAACAAAGACATAAATCCAATCCTTCATAAAACAATTAAAAAAGTAACAGAAGATATTAATACTTTTAATTTCAATACAGCCGTTTCGCAAATGATGATTTTTATCAATGAAATTAGAAAAGATTTTGGCAAAGAAATTATTCCAGGAAAATCTGAACAATCAATAGCAACTTTAATTTCTAAACAACAGTTAAAAATGTTCTTGCAATGTTTGGCTCCTTTTGCGCCACATTTAGTTGAAGAACTTTGGCAAAAAATTGGAGAAAAAGAAAGTATTTTCCTTGGGACTGTTTGGCCAAAATTTGATGAAAGTTTAATTGTTGAGGACACGATTGAAATGCCAATTCAAATTAATGGTAAGTTACGTGAAAAGTTGTTAGTTTCATTGAATATAAGTGAAGTGGATTTGAAGAAAATGGTTCTGGGAAATAAGCAAGTTCAAAGGTATCTTGAGGGTAAAGAATTGAAAAAATTTATTTATATTAAAAATAGATTAGTTAGTTTGGTTATTTAGTGAAAATAATATAGGTAGTAATAAAAAACTCAGTCAGAATGTCTGGCTGAGTTTTCGCTTAGAAGCGAAGAGCCCAAAGTTCTCTTCATCTAAATCTCCTTTAGCGTTTTTTGCAAAGCAAGTTAAATCTGTTGTTGCTTTGCATCAATGATTTGGTGCAAGTTTTTTTCCTGCACTTTTTGGTCTTTTAAACTTTTGACAATTTCTTGACTGCCCCCTTTTAAGCCTGACGGTCCGGCTTTTAGCTGATCTAATCTAGTTTTGATAATTAGACTAGTCATTATCAATGATAAAAGAAAAAAAGATTGGCGGTGGTTGCGCATATCAACCTCCTAAAATCATGCGCAGCAGTTCCATACTGCTTTGGCCAAATCATTTTTATCAATGAACAAACTGTCTATTTATATTATATTTGTAAATTTTACTAATTAAAACAGCAGTTGAGGATAATTATTTTTAATTTTTGTTGAAGTTATAAACATTAATATTTCTTTATTTAAAATTAAATTTTATTAGAAAATAACACAATTAATTTATTTTTTTATAATTTAGAGAAAATAACGTGTCAGTTATTCCTGACAGAATTTGGCCAATCTGTGGACAACTATTTTAAAATGTTGTTATAAAGTGTTAACATTTTAGTAGAGGGGTTTGTTTAATAAACTTTTAGTTATGTCTTTAAGTCAAGAATTATTAGCGATTGGGTTAACTAACAAAGAAGCAGAAGTTTATCTAGCAACTTTACAGCTAGGTTATGCTAGTGTGATTGAAATTTCGAACAAGGCTAATGTTAACAGAACAACTGCATACACTCACATTAAAAATTTGATCACGCGAGGTTTGATAAATGGAGTGGAAAAAGGTGGAAAAGTTTATTATTTAGCCGAAAAGCCGGATAAATTAAAATACTTGTATGAACAGCAGGAAAAAGAAATTAGACGTAAGCGCGAAATGCTTGATAAAATTTTGCCTAAATTAGAGTCGATTTATAATGTAGCCAAAGGAAAACCAGAAGTTCGTTATTATAGTTATAATAATGAAAATAATTTACAAAATATTAGGCAAGAAATAGTTGATTTAAGGGCTAGAGAAGTTTATAATATTTTTAATTATTCACTTTATAAAAATTACATTAATAAAAAACACATTGAAAGTATTTTGGACTCTTGTGGTAATTTTAAAGCAATATATATAGCGCCAAATAGAATAGTTGATAATCGGTTAAGACAGTTCCAAAATAATGAAACATTCAAGTTAAGGTTTTTATCCAGTTCAAAATTTGATTTTTTAAGTGAAATTCTAGTAGCTTCAGATAATGTTTACATTGCCGGGCAGGGAGATTTGTTAGTTATAAAAGATAGTTTGTTTTCTCAAACTTTAGCTTTGCTTTTTGAGGCCATGTGGGGGATGGCAGAAAATTTTGATTAATTTAATAAAAAAATATGTTAGTTCGCGAATTAGAAAATTTTGGTTTAACTGAAAAAGAGGCAAGAGTTTATTTAGCGTCTTTGGAATTAGGCACAGCCACAGTTCAAGAAATTTCACAAAAATCTAATGTTAATAGGGCGACAACTTATATTCAAGTTGAATCTTTGCTTAAGCAAGGTTTGCTTTCCACGGTGGATAAAGATAAAAAAAGTTTGTTTATGGCTGAAAAGCCAGAAAAGTTAATAACTATTTTAGAAGATCGTAGGCAAGAACTTGAGTTCAAAGAAGAAAAAATAAGAAAATTAATTCCAGATTTTGAGGCTTTATATAATGTAGTTGAGGATAAACCAAGGGTCAGATTTTTTCAGGGTTTTACGGGTACACAATCTTGGCGAGCTGATATTTTTAAACAAGCACCAAAACAAATGAATGTGATTTTACCATTGATTGAAAATTTCGATAAAATGGTTTCTGAAACTGATTTTTTGGAAAAATTATTTAGCCGAATTGAAGAAATAAGATTTTTAGTTCCAGCTGAAAAAAAGCAAATTATGAAAAAATGGCCAGCTTCTCAAAATTTTAAAATGAAATATCACAAAATTAAAGGATTTAAATCAGAACTGATTGTTTATAGTGGAAAGGTTTTTATTAGTAAACCAATTTATGGTAAATCTATGTCTATTTTGTTAGAGGAAAGTAATTTTTATGAAAGTTTTTTGGCTATGTATAATCATTTTTGGGAAATTGCTGAAGAATAAAAAAACACCATCTGAAGCAGACGGTGTGCGTTGACGAAGAGTATGTTTTTAGTGAAATTCCTTAAATGAACGAATAATTAATATATTGCCTATTGGAGCGAAAACCATGTCCACCCTGAGTGCAGAGTGAAGCACAAGGCTTTGAAGCCTTAATTCGGGATACATTTTGTGTAATTTGAGCTTTACCGTGTTGCATTACAAACTTTGTGCCTTTACTCGTTAGATACAAAACTTTTGTTTGAAACATGCTTCCTCCACAGTTTGCTACTGTTAATCATTCTTCACTTGAAGAATAATACATAGAGAATAATTAACTTAGAAGTATAGCAGTATTGTTTATTTTTGTCAATAGTAATAGTTCAGATTAAATAACAATGTTAATTGTTTATATCTTAATTAATTTTGCTAAAATTACAAATAAAAGCATGAATGATAAGTTTTTTGTTAATACCTATTGACAAAAGCGTATTATTTTGCTATAATACTTTATAAATTGCTTGGCTTGAATGCTTGTCTAGCTAAGTAAGATTATTTAATAATTGGAAATAAAAAAAGCACTGATTTATAGTCAGTGTTTTTTTATGAAATTATTTTTTTAGGACTATTCCGTCAGTTTCAGCATATTGATCAAACTCAAGCGCGCTAGTCAAGATATTTTTTGTTTTGATGACCGTAGCTTGCGTTATTGTATCTTTTGAGGATAGTGTGGTGTTGCCAAGTAATTTTATTATTTGACCAGCTTGAGTAGCTTTTGGTGTAACTTTGATTGAGAAGTTTGCGTGGGCTTCTTTAACTGATTCTGGTAAGCGATTAATTAACCAAGTTATTTTACTAGTTATTGGATCATAGCTCAGGTCACCAGTTGAAATGTATTTTTCATTGATCCATTCAACGTAATCTGGCAAAGTTGCAGAAACATTAATATTTTCCATTTCATGAATATCATTAGATAAATCCCAAAAAACTTTTACAGTTGTTGGTTCATTAACCTGAAAAGGCAAAGCTCCACTGCCGATAGGTGTGCCATCTTCATAGTAGTATAAAAGTTTGTTACCAAGATCAAGATCAGAGTTGATGGTAATTAGTACGTCGCTACTTTTTACTGGTTCAGTTTTTGTTCCTAAGTGAGATGAAATATCCAAAGCTGAACTGGCTGTAATTTTTACATTACCCAGTGAAGTAACGTTAGTTAAATCATTAAAATTATATAAAGGAATAGAAAAATCAATTTTTAATTCTTGACCTGGAGCGAAATTTGCCAGTTCTGAGATTTGTGATTTGTCCCATGTGATTGATTTACCTTGATCAGTTTTATTTATTTTGCCGAAATATTCATCGTCTATTTTGTTCCAATTCAAAACATCAGTTGGTTCAGTGTTGATATTAGCGAGTAAGATTACATTTTCATAGTTTTGATCGCCATTATTTTTACAAACAAGAGAAAATTCTAATGTTTGACCTAACTCAACATTCTTATTTTCAGTTGTACCGTTAATTATTGTATATGTATTGATGGCCTGATCAATTATTTTTGTATTTATTTCTTCTGTTTGAACTTTATAGTCAATGTCGTCATTACCCGGCAAGTAAAGATCAAAAATAAATTTTTGTTGGCGCTCGTCTTCGTTGTTGAACTTTAGCTCAGTTGGAAAATAACCTTCAATTATAAATTCTTTGCTGTCTGTAGATTTTTCTAGTTCAGCAATTAACCATTGATTGTCATCTTCAAAAGATGATGGTTGAGCTGATTGAAAAATGAAATTTTCTGGGTATTGAACTTTTATTTTTACATTATTAAAAACAAGATCAGTTTTGTTTTCTAATTTGAATTTTATATTTATTTTTTGGCCAAGAGTTATATTTGAAGGAATAGTTGCCTTGATTTCCAAATCAGGTTCTTCCGTTAACAAACTAAAAGAAGCGTCTTTGGAAAATTGTGAATTAAAATTACTTGGTTCGAAAATTAAGTTAGCAGTAATTTTTTGATCTTGTTCAAGTTCGTCGATGATCATTCCTGATACAATTATTTCACCTCCGTCACCAACTGCTAAATTTCCCAATGGCCAATTATGGTTAACTGGTTCAGGTGATTGCTTTTCGACTATAAAGCCATGTGGGTATTGCAAGTACATTTTTGAATTTAATAAATCAATTTGTCCAAGATTTTGATAGTGAATAGTCAGTTCAAATTCTTCGCCAATTCTAATTTTTTCTGGTCCAGATATACTTAAACTTAAATTTTGTTGTTCAAAATTTTTATTGTTTGAAAAGTAAATAAAACCAGCTAAAGCTGAACTGGCTAACGCAAAAAGAATTAATAAAATCCAAATAAATAATCTTTTTTTGTGTTTTTTGCGATTGTTCTCAATTATAGATTTTAGACTTTTGTCACTAATCGTTTCATGGTATCCTTGTGAATCATCTTCTTCGTTGTTATTGTCAATTTCATCTTGTTCGTAAAGTTTAACAAGGTCCTTT
>CAYSUN010000015.1:0-22577 GCA_964434235.1 uncultured Gammaproteobacteria bacterium
CTTTGAGCCGGAAAGATAGAAACCACCAGCTGTATAGCTGGTGGTTTTCATTTAAAATTTTGTGAATTTGTTAATTAAGTTTTTCTCTAAAAAGTTGCTCTGTTTTTTTCGGATCAGCCTTACCCTTTGTTTCTCGCATGGCCAAGCCAAGAAAATATTTTAGAACTGCTTCTTTGCCTGCCTTATATTCGTCTACTAAGTCAGGATTATTGTTAACAATGTTTTGGATTACTTCAGTTAAATCATTTTCTGAGCTGATTTGGCTCAAGTCTTGTTCATCCATTATTTGTGATGGGTCAGCGCCAGACTTAGCCATTTCTCTTAAAATCATTTGAGCTGCTGCGCTGTTTATTTTACTGGTGTAAATTAAAGTAATAAACTCAGCAAAATTTTCTGCGGTAATTTTATTTTTAATAAAAGGAATTTTTAGTTCATCAAGAAGAGGTAAAAATTTATTTACTAACCAACCAGAAACTAGTTTAATTAGTTTCTTTTTATTTTTTGTCCAGATTTCATCTTCTGTGCCTTCTATACCTTCAATAGAATTAAGCCACTCTTTTAATTCAGAAATAATTTGTTCAGCATAAAAAGATAGTTGCTTTTCTTCAGTTAAAATTTTTGCTTCATCTCCTGTAAAGCCATACATTTCAATAAACCTTTTTCTTTTGGCTTGTGGTAGCTCGTGCAGTAGGGCTTTGTATTCTTCGATTTGAGTATCAGTAAAAGTTAAAGGTGGCAAATCTGGCTCAGGAAAATATCTATAATCGTGAGCTAATTCTTTGGTTCTTTGGGTTACAGTTTCTTGTTTAGCTTCATCCCAACCACGAGTCTCTTCAACTTTAGGTGGATTATTCTCTATCCAAAGAACGGTTTGTCTTTCAATTTCGTAAGCTAAAGCTTTCTCAATGGCTTTAAAAGAATTGATATTTTTAATTTCTGTTTTAGGATATAAATTGGTGTCGCCAACTGGACGTAGTGAAATGTTTGCATCACAACGAAGTTGACCTTTTTCCATATCAGCATCGGAAATATTTAAATAACGCATAATTAATCTTATTTCCTGAGCAAAGGTTTTAGCTTCACTTGGTGAAGATAAGTGTGGAGCAGATACTATCTCAACTAGTGGAGCACCACCACGATTGTAGTCTATCAAAGAGTCTTCTTTTGTGTGAGTGGACTTGGCAGAATCTTCTTCCACGTGTAATCTGATAATGCCAATTTTTTTAAAATCATCTTCATTGTCAAATTTACCAGCTAAACCATCCTGAGCTTTGATATTTATTACTAAATAGCCTTTTTCTGCCAACGGTTTATCAAACTGTGAAATTTGGTAACCCTTTGGTAGGTCTGGGTAAAAATAATTTTTTCGATCAAATTTTGTGAAATTATTTATTTTACAGTTTAAGGCTAGCGAAGCTTGGCAAGCCATGTGAATAGCTTCTTCGTTGACAACTGGAAGTACGCCGGGATGAGCTAAACAAATCGGACAAATGTTTTTATTGGGGTTGTTTATGTCAGCTTCATTCGCACAAGAACAAAACATTTTAGTTTTAGTTTTTAGTTGAACGTGAAATTCAAGTCCAATCAGCGTTTGTAATTTCATATTAAATTAGTCATTTTTTATACTTTTATTCTACCAAATTTGGAGGAAAAAATAAAGAGCCCAGAACTATATTTTAGTTGGGCTCAAGAAAAGTAGCAAAGTACTATTCAGTTGTTGATTTATTGTTTTATAAGTCAAAAAGGGTTATTTTTTCGGTGGGCCGTATTTTTTTATTCTTTCTTGAAAGCACGCTCGACAAACAGCTACATATTGGCGATCTCCAGCCAGTTTATCATTATCAGTAACTTGATTTCTTGAACGGGAATCAAGCCAGCTTTTGCAAGCATAATCATTGCCACAATCAGTGCAAACGGCCAAGCTTTTTTCCACAAATTCGGCTTCCACCATCAAGGCGGGCATTGGGCCAAAGCCTTCTTCTGAAAAGTTTTGATCTAAACCCATGACAGTTACCTCTAGTTTAAGTTCATTAGCTAGAATTTTACAAATATCAACTAAGTTCGAAGAACAAAAGTGAATTTCATCAATGAAAATAGTTGTTATTTCAGGGTGGTCAAGAACATAGTTTAGAATAAAGTTTGGATTGTTGGCTGGGAATTCAATTGCTTCAATTATAAATCCATTACGACTGACCATTTTACCATCAGTTTCAAGTTCTTCATTGGAAACGTTGATGGTTATGATTCTTTTTGCTTGGCTCGGAACAAAAACTACAGGGGACTTTTTTTTGGAAACAAGAGCTCTTTTTAGGTATTGAGATCCTGCTTCAGTTTTGCCAGAAAACATACAACCCGTGATCGCTCGGATATAACCATGTTGGTTTCTCGGTTCGGTTGGCATGTAAGCTCCTTATAAAACTATAAGTGTAAAAGAACGTGATTCCATATCTCTGAATGAATTGTTTCGATATCTTGCGTGGCATTGACTATTTTCCAGTTGGGATGAGTTTTAGCAAGTTCTAGGTAGCCGTTGCGAACGCGGTGATGAAAATCCAAAGCTTCACTATCTAGTCGATCAGCATTTCTTCTAGAACTAATTCTTTGTAAGCCTATTTCTGGTTGAATGTCTAAAAGTAAAGTTAAATGTGGTTCAAGTCCTTTGGTCGCAAATTTGTTAATTGCTTTCATTTCATCTAGATTAAATAAACCACGAGCAAAATGTTGATAAGCAAAAGTTGAGCCGTGGAAACGATCACAAATTACAAAAATTCCTTGTTCGATTTTTGGTAAAATTACTTTTTGAACATGTTGAGCTCGAGATGCTAAAAATAAAAAAAATTCAGTTTCTGGAACCATTTCTGAGTGGTTTGGGTCTTTGATTAAGTCTCGAATCTTTTCAGCAATTTCACAATCTGTACCGCCAGGTTCTCGAGTAAGAAAAGTTTTTTGTCCTGATTCATTTAATCGGTCGACCAATTTTTCTATTTGAGTAGTTTTCCCAGTTCCTTCTCCACCTTCAAAAACAATGAATTTGCTTTTAGTTGTATCGTTCATATAATTTTATCGAAAAAAATTAAAATTGTTTTGAATTATTTCAACGACTGATTGACTAATTGTTGATTTATCCTTTTTTAATGCTTCATATTGTTTGAAGTTGACTGAAAAAACTGCATTTTGTTTGAAACAAAAAGGAATTAAGTATTGTGAACCGATTTTTTTTAGTTGTTCTATTGTGGTGAGCCAAAGCTCGTGGTTTGAAGAATTAATGATACTGGCCGGTGTTTCAAAATTATATTTATAGTTTAATGTTTGAATAAAAAAAGTTGGTTGTAATAAATTTTGAAGTTGAAGCAGTTCTGAATAGGTAAGGGTAGCTTGTAAAGTACAAAAAGGATGTTTGTTAATTGTTTCTGGTAAAGAATTGGCAATGCCATTTTGAAAAATTTGTTCGAAAATTTGTTCTTGTTTTTCCATGGTAACAAGTTCAGCTTTCTCAGTTATTTCTTCTCTCGAAGCAGTTGATTTATTAAATAAATAATAAAATAAAATTTTATTTTTGAATGACTTGTCAATGTCAAGAATTGCTAAAGGGGAAATACTTCGATAAAAGTCAGTTGAATAAATTTCTTCTTTATAAATTTCTTGATTTTTTAAAAAACCTAATTCATTAGCTATTTCTGTTAGCTCTTGAACATTTTCTTGAATTAATTTTGAGGTAATGCTTGGTAATGAGTTTTTTGTAAGTTGAATTTCCGCGCTTACGATTTGATTAAAAAAATGAAGGCCAAGACTTGTTAGTTCGGAAACATTGTTTATTATTTCACTGCTGATATCATTGGGAAAATATAGTTCATTATTAAATTTGTATTTATAGGAAATAATTTGGTTACCGTTGATAATTGAAAAAAGAGCAAAATAAGAAATATTATCAAGTTTTAGGCTAATTATATTTTCTGAAAGATTGAAAGTCTCCACCTGCATATTAGTTTTTATAACCTTTTGTTGAGCCTATGCCACCGCGATCTTTATCTTCCATTGTGTCTACAACATTAAATTCAGCTTTTTCAAATTTAACGAGTAAGGCTTGGCAAACCCTTTCGCCTTTGGTGACTTGAATTGATTTATTGGTGAAATTATAAGCCTCAAATAAATATTCATCGTTATCTCCACAGTAGTCTTCATCAAAAATCCCGATTGAATTAGCAGCCATTAGGCCCTTTTTTATTGGCAAAGAGCTCCTTGGTGCCATTAGTATAAAATAACCTTTGGGTATTTTGATCATGACATTAAGGGGGATTAGTTTAATTTCTTGTGGTTGAATTTCGATATCAATTCTTGAAGTTAAATCAAAACAAACAGCGCCATCAGTTTTATATTCTGGCAAAGGTAGAGATTTGTCTACACGTTTAATTTTTATTTGCATTATTTTGAAGTTTATTGATTAAATCATCAAGTTGGGAATATAAATATGTGGGCTGACCATTGTTGTCAATTTTATATTTAGCAAATTGGGAAACTTTTCTTATTTCTATTTCTGCTTCAGCTTGTTGTTCTTGGTGAAACTCTGAAAAAGTTTTAACTTGATCATCAAGATTGTCAGTTGTTCTTTTAATTATTCTTTTATAGCGTATCTTTTCGTCAGCTGTAATGTTTATTAAATAAAAGTTTGGCAAATCGAGTAAATTCTTGATGTCTGGCATGCGTCTAATTCCATCTACGCAAACTATATTGTGTTCGTCGTTGTTAATATCTTTGAATAATACTACCTCTAAAATATCTTGAGAGAAATTTTCGCGAAGAGTTTGTGATATTTTTTGTAAGTTTTCTCTGGTTTGTTCAATGTGTAATCTGTTTAAGATATCACGAAGTATGGTTGAAAAACGATGATAACCAGCTTGGTATTTTTTAACTATATAATCTGAAGCTGTGCCTTTTCCGCTGGCCATTTCTCCGACAAACCCTAAGATTATTTTTGACATATAAATAGTTATTTATGAAATATTGGTAAAGGTTTATTGTAAAAAGAAAAGGGGATAGCCCCTTTTTGCATGATTAGGCTTTTGAAGCATCAAGGTCAAAATCTTCAGTCGCGCCTTCAGGTAAATGAACTTTTGCTAAACCAAGTTTTTGCATCCAAGTCCAACAATTTGTACAACACCACCAATGACCCCAAAGGTAGATGGTTGCGTTTGTTGGATCAAGCTTTTTAGCTAGAAAGTCCTTGCAAGCTTGCTCTTCAGCATGGCCTTCTTGTTGGCAAATGGTTTTACAGTGGTGATACCCTGTGCCAGTTGGACATTTTTCAATTACTCTTGGACAAACAGCAACTCTAATTCCAGCATTCGTTCCACTGGCCACAATTTTATTCTTGATAACGATAACTGCACCGGTAGCTTGTTTTGTACAACCATTAGCCATGGCAATTTTTTTAGCTTCCAAAATAAACTGATTATCTTTTGCTACGTAGACAATTTCACATCCTTGGGGAAGAAAAGGGAATGGTTTTGGTGATTTATAATTGATCATTTTGGGAGCCTCCTAATGGAAAACTGTTTTTTGGTTGAAATGTTTGATTGTTTTGTGCTGGGTCTATTTTTAGTTGGTGCAATTGTTTTAGTTCAACAATTTTTCCTTGTTTTAGCATATCAACCTCGTCTGAAGAATCAACTTTTGCTTCTAATGAATATGGTGTAGAACCAACATATTTTGCTTCATGCATGCCATGTTTACTGGCTTCATTTTCTGCCAAGTTGTTAGCTAAATTGTATAATTGCATTTGGCAAAGTCTTTCTCCTGGATAAATTTTAATTACATGATGAGAGTTATTTACTAGCGGGATAGTTAATTGGCCAGAATAACGGCAATCAATCATGCCAGTTTCAATTTGTAGTCCGCGACGTAGGGCGGAACTTCTTGGCATTAATGTGCCAGCAATATCTCCGCAGTTTAATTCGATTTTTTCTAAAGTAGAAATTAGAATAAACTCTTTTGGTAAAATTTCAAAAAATTGTCCAGGACTTAATTTTACAAGTTTGAAATATTCTTCTACATTTTGATAGTCTAAATAGTCGGCAATAATAGCAACTCGGCCTTTGTCGTTCATTCTCCAGCTGTGTGGTATGTAAAAACTCCAACCAACTCGAAGATCAATGGAGTTTGGTTGTAATTGAAATTCATCCAAGGCAGGTGAAAATTTTATTTGTCCCTCCTGAAGACGTTTTAAAATTTCTTTTTTGGTTAGGATAGACATAGTAAAAAGTTATTATTAATGGCAACGTTTGTGTGAAATATGCGATTTATCCGGCTAAAGCCGGGTGAATAGCTTGAGATACTTATTCTATTATTTTGTATTTTAAATTAATTACATTTTGGTCAAGATTTTCCATTTTAAGAAGTTCAATTTTTATATTTAAGCCCTGGTAATTCACCCGGCTTTAGCCGGATACGATAAATATTATAATTTCTAGATTCTATGTAATTTACTTGGCTTTAGCCGGATACGAAGATTCCCAAGTTATTTCTCTGATGGTTTTTTTTCGTTTTTAATGTAATTTTCTTCTGATTCTAAATCTAAATCAAGCGGGATTGTTCGTAAAATCATGTTATCAATATATTCTAAATCGTGGTTGTTTACCATTTGATTATAACTAGAAAAACGATAGCGATATAATTCTAAAAGGTTTTTTACTAAACCGTGTTTGTATGGATTTTCTAAGATATATCCAGTTATATTAAAGAGTGCATTGTCGTTGTCAATAACTTTTGCCCATCTGTCGTGCCAAATTCCTCTTCTGTCAAAGTTTTCTTTTTTATTTAATATGAAAGAACTACCGCCATTTATTAATTGGATAAATTTGGGAACATTTTGCCAATGATTACTTTTAATTAATAAATGATAATGGTTAGAAAGGAATACAAAACCAAATATTTTTATATTGAATTTTTTTTGAGCCTTCGCAAGTTGATCCAAGAGAATCTGCTTTTGCCAATTTTGTTGGAAAAATTTTTGGTCAGCGAATGTTTTGCAGGTTATGAAATAGGTTTTACCCGTGAAATATACGTAGCCCATATTCGGATATGTCGTATCCGGCTAAAGCCGGTTGAATGGCTTGAAATACTTATTTTATAATTTTATATCTTAAATTAATTACATTTTGGCCAAGATCCTTCATTTCAAGAAGTTCCATTTTTATATTTAAATCTAAATCTTTGAAAAGTGTTAAACCTCCGCCAAATAAAATTGGTTCAACTGTGATTTGAATTTCATCCACTAAACCCTTTTGCAAAAAGAGGGAATTGATAGTCGTGCCACCACCAAGAATTACTTCACTAAATCCTTTGCTCTTCAAATATGGTAATAACTCTTCTGGTTGTTTATCAGTATATTCAAGTTGATTTTCAATGTTTGTTTCTTTCTCTGGTTCTCTAGTCATAACAACATTTAATCTTTGTGGTAGAGGATGACCAATAGTTTGATAAGTTGATAGCCCCATGATTATTACGCCAGCTTTTTTGGTTCGTTCAACAAAAATTTGCTTATCAGCGTTTGATGTCCAGTCCATTGGTGATTGAGTTGTGTTTTTGGCAATAAAACCGTCAGCGGTCATTACCATCATTAATATAACTTTCATAAGTGAGAAGTTAATTTATAAAACTATTTTCATGCCTTTAATTGGCTCTTGTGGAAAATATTGTTTAGTTAGTTGCTCAACAATTTCTTCTAACAATTTTTCATCTCCAGCTTCAGCTCGGTCGTAGTGATTTTCTTGTGATTCAAAAAAAATTGGTGGGTGAGAATTAGTTCGTTCTGTCAGTTCCCAAGCTTGTTGATAGTGAATATCGTAAATATGCGCATTGGAAATCGTATGTGTTAATTTTCCTGGTTTAACGCCTAATTTGGCAGCCAAGATACAAAGGAGTAAATAAAATCCTGCGACATCGTGTGGACAGCCTAGCATCATGTCGTTTGATCTAACGACTGAATGAATATGTAATTTATTCCCAATAATATTAGCGGTCCAAGTAAAAGGGCAGGGGACATTTTTTTTGTTTTTATCACTACCAAGACCATCTTCGCGTGGATCCCAAGTGATAACTACACCGTGTCTTGAGCCAGGGTTTTCTTGTAAATGTTTAACTAATAGACCAAGTTGGTCACGTCCAAAAGAGTGGCGCCAGCGATGGCCATAAGCAGCTGGGACTGTGCCATCTTCTTCTGTAAAATCCATCCAAATTTTAGTAAATTTGTTTACAAAGTCATCAGGTTTTTCACTACCCATAATATACCAAATTTGTTCAGCTACAAATATTTTTATGGGTATTTTTCTTAACGTTAAAATAGGGAATCCTTGCTCTAATTCAAAAGTCACACCTGGCAAAACTTTGCAGGTGTGTCCAGTTCTTTCGTTGTATTCATCATAACCCTGATTCATGATTTTTAGAACTGCTTCTTTGTATTGTTCGTCAAATTGAGTCATTGTAAAAATTGTGAGATAAGATGAATAAGATAGGTCGGATAAATCAAGATTATTGAAGTTATTTATCTTTAATTCATAGTCATTTTAACAGATATGCAGTTTAAAGAAAAGTGTATAAGGTTGACAATAAATTAGTTATATGATAAAAATTAGTTTAGTTGATTTTTAATCCTTTTGACAAAGCAAGGAGGTGTCTGATGAATAAATGCGTAGTACAAAAGGCTTTGGATTCAAAGATTAATGGGCTGCACGTGTTTTTTCAAATTATTGAAACTCCAGTTGCCAGAATTTGCGTAGACTGCAAAGAAAGGGGTGAAGGTATTCAAAGACAGTTTAATGTTGTTAAGGTCAAGAAGGGTTGTGTTACTTTGGATCTTACTGGTGGTTTGAAAAAGTCAGTTGAATCTTATCTTCGAAAAACTTTTAGACACGGTGAAGTTTTGTGTTTTAATTGTTTTGAAGAATACGTTGACGGTCATACCACGGGGTTTGACCCAGCAAACTGAATACAAAAAAGTCGCTTTACCAAGTAAAGCGACTTTTTCTATTTTTGCAAATTAATCAATAATTACTTTAATGCCAGGACCCATTGAAGAACAAATCGTTAATGATTTTACAAAAACACCCTTTGATGCTTCTGGTTTTGATTTTTTGATTGCTTCAAGAAATGTTCGGTAGTTTTCAAGCAAAGCTTTACTGTCAGTACTGACCTTGCCAATGCCTTGGTGGATATTAGCGGTGTCATCATTTTTAAATGCGATTTTTCCTTTTTTAAGTTCATTAATACTTTTTTTCAAATCAGTTGTAATAGTTTCATTTTTTGGTGAAGGCATTAATCCCTTTGGACCAAGAGTTCTGGCCAATGGAGCAATGTTTTTCATCATGTCAGGTGTAGCGATTGCTACATCGAACTCAATTTTACCTGATTTTTTAAAGTTTTCAATGTCATCTTCTGTAATTACCATATCTGCCCCAGCTTCTTTAGCTTCTTTGGCTTTGTCTGAAGTTACAAAGGCAGCTACTTTTTTTACTTCTCCGAAACTATGAGGCAAAACAACAGTTCCTCTTATTTGTTGGTCACCCTTTTTTGGATCGATTCCTAAACGGAAATGTAATTCAATAGTTTCGTCAAATTTTACTGAAGCTAGCTTTTTTACAAGTTCTATTGCTTCAGCAATTTTGTAAGGGGTCTCTTTGTCAAACTCAGTGTAAGTTTTTTTTAATCTAGCAGTTGTCATACGAGTAAATTAAAATCGTGGTTAGTCCCACGATTTTAAAATATACATTAAGTAATATTTAGAATCGTGGTCAGGCGCTTTTTTGAAGCTCCCACAATTTATAAGTTTATAAAAATTTAATTATTATTCCACTGTGATACCCATTTGTCGAGCTGTACCAGCAATAGTTTTTGCGGCTTGTTCAACATTATTAGTGTTTAAATCAGTCATTTTAACCTTAGCAATTTCTCTTACTTGGTTCATTGTTAACTTACCAACTTTTTCTTTTAACGGACTACTTGATCCTTTACTAATACCGGCTGCTTTTTTTATAAGTTCTGAAGCTGGAGCAGTTTTCATGATAAAATCAAATGATCTGTCATCGTAAACAGTAATAATTGTTGGGACAATATCGCCTGTTCGATCTTTGGTTGCGTCGTTAAATTGATTACAAAAATCTTGAATTGCAACTCCGTGTTGTCCTAGAGCTGGACCAACTGGAGGCGCTGGTGTAGCTTTTCCCGCAGAGATTTGCAATTTAATCTTTGTTAATTCTTTTTTTGCCATACATTTAAAGCGCCGAGGTATCTGTTATTATTAAATAATAAATAATAACAAAATCAAAGCAACTTGATAAATTATCTTAAATCTTTTTTACTTGTAAATAATCTAATTCCACTGGAGTTTCTCGACCAAACATGTTAACAAGAACTTTGACCTTACCACGTTCTTCATCAACAGAAGAAATTTTTCCTTCGAAGTTTTTGAATGGACCATCGTTAATTTTAACTGGTGTGTCAACAGTAACGTCAATTGAGTATTTGGGTTCATCAACACCCATTCTTTTTTGAAGCTCTTTAATTTCTTGAGCTGAGACTGGTGTTGGAATAGTTCCTGTACCAATAAAGCCAGTTACATTAGGAGTGTTTCGAACAACATACCAGGAATCATCAGTTACAATCATTTCTACAAAAACATAACCTGGAAAAATTTTTTCAGTTACAATTTTTCTTTTACCATTTTTAATTTTTATTTTCTTTTCCGTTGGAATTAGGATGTTCAAAATCTTGTCTTCCATATCCATTGATTCGATTCTTTGTTTCAGGTTTTCTGCAACATTTTCTTCGTATCCAGAATAAGTGTGGATGACATACCATCTTTTCCCACGGACAATTTGTTTTGCCATAGATTCTATGGTTAATTTTTATTAAATGAAAATACTAAGAACTTTTGAAAAAACAAAGTCCAAAATACCAAGAAAAGCAGCAATAAATAAACTTAGTCCGATTACAATCAAAGTGTGTTTAGTTGTTTCTTCTTTGGTCGGCCAAGAAACTTTTTTAAGTTCTTTTTTTGATTCGATAAGATATTTCACTAATCGATTTTCTTTGTAATTAAAATTCATAATGATGCGAATATACTTTGATGCGAATTATAAAAAATTATTCATAGTTCCGCAATTTTCGTATATGTTCGTAGTTCGTACATTAAAAGTATTCTAAAAAGGCCTTTTGGCCTCTACCCATATATTATAAGAAATATTAAAGATTTGTCAAGCTAATTAGTCACTTTTCGGAATATGTTTAGATTTGTATTCAATTAAGCGTTAAATTAGTCTAATTTTAATTCAACTATTGACAAAACCTGAAAAATTTGATAATACAGTTAGTTGATGGTTCATTTTAAATTAGGAGAAAGTCATGACTAAGAAAAGAAAAAAGAAGAATAATCCTTTGGATTCTTATACTGATTTTGCAACAGTTATGAAGCTGTCAGAGCGTTTATCTGGTTATTTGAGACAACTTTTTAAGCTTGATAAAGCCTCGTGGAATTTTGCTTTGGATAAGATTCGGCAAGGTAATTCTTACCGTGAGTGGCGTAAATTCAAGGGGAAAGGCAAGGGCTATCGATATTTTGCAGCTCCTTGTCCAGAATTGAAAGTTGTGCAAAAAGCAATTAAAGCCAATTTTCTTGATCAGGTTGTAATTCATTTTACTCGTAATGGATGTCAGTCTGGAGCGGGGATTGTGGAGAACGCGGCCGTTCACGCTGGAGCAAGATCTGTTTTTAGTGTAGATATTGTTAATGCTTATCCTTCCATTTTGCGTAGTCGGATTAGATCTGCATTGCAAAAACCGTTCCGTTTTTTGTTGGATCAGTTTGGTAAAGTGGATTGGCAAGAGGAAGATATTCGGCAAATGCTTGAGGCAGTTGTTGATTTGCTTTGCTTGCATGATCGACTACCACAAGGTCCTTGTACTTCACCTCGATTGATGGGGATTGTTTGTTACAAAATGGATCGGGCAATTTTTGATTATTTGCGCGAACAAGGAACAGTTGTGCATTCATTCAAAATGACATCTTGGTTTGACGATACTTCAATTTCTTCAAATCAGGAAATTCCTGAAGACATGAGAGATCGTGTTTTGCAAATTATTAAAGATTACAAATTTGTTCCGCACACACGTGAAGACAAGACTAAGTATTATAGTCCAGAAACAGGCGAAGTTCCGATTATTACAGGCATTGTACTTTGTCCTGATGGTCGTTTGAAAATGGCACCCAAAAAGATTAATCAGTTACGTGCAGCTATGCATAATTGGTTGAAATTACCCAATTGGGATGAACAAGTTTTGGGCAAGGTTAATGGTACACTTGGGGCGATCCGTCAAATTCATTCTGAAAAAGTGCCTTCGCAAATTCGAGCTTTGGTGAGTGGCATTGAAGATCGATTGCATGCAGAAAAGGTAGCTGGTTCAGTACGAGTTTTGGAAAACAAAATGTTGCCTGATGATTTACAAGTTTTGGCTAGAACAATTATGAGTGCTGTTAATAGTGGTCAAATGCAAAAAACTGGTAAATTGGTTTCTGAAAATATGCTTTTTGTTGATGGAGCTTGTCGTAAAGATTATTCAGCTTCGATTGGTGGTGTCTTGTTGCAACCGAATAAAGAAGTTGTGATGATTTCCAGACTCGTTGGCAAAGCAACTAGCAACCAAGCTGAGTATCAAGCGTTGATTGCTGGATTAGAACAAGTAAAGGAATTTGGCATTACCGATATTGATTGTTTTACTGATAGTCAGCTCATGGCTAAACAATTGGTTGGAACTTTTAAGGTGCAAAGTGCACAATTAAGACCATTGTTTGTAAGGGCGAAGCAGTTGATGGATGATATTGGCAACGTTCGTATTCATCACGTAAAAAGAGAAGAAAATGTAGGTGCACATAATTTGGCGCAAATGGCTTTCAATGATTTAGTCTAAGAAAATGGAGAACATTTTCATAAAAAATGTTCTCCTTCTACTTGTGTGTTTAATTCTATTGAACGCAAAAGTGGAAGTTGGTTTGTTTTTTGAAAAGTCCAGGCAATCGAAATTAAAGTTTCCTGGAACACTTGCTTTGTAGCAAAGTGAGTGGTGCTTTTTGAACCAAGTTTGAGGCTGGCTTAGTTTTGACCTTACTCTTGAAGCAAGGTGCAAAACAGCGTTTCACTTATCAGCTCCATAGCAAACTGACACTAGGGGAATGAAACATTCCCCGTTTATTCAAGTAGTTAAATTATTTGACTATTTGAATGAGCTGCAATTTGGTTTACTCGTTTCAACTTGTTGAAAGTTGCTGTTTGAGCTTTGTTTGTATCAGACTGAGTGAAGCAACGAGTCCAAGTGTTTGCGTTTGCTCAGTTTCCCTCCACGCGGTAAAGCGTGGTGTGAAACTGCCTTGTTACAGAAAAAATTACCTGCGGTTTTTTATTCTTTAACAAGGTTCAGCAGACCAATGCAACGTGCAGCTTTCGGGGAAATGAAACATTTCCCCGTTAACCTGAGTATTGAACATTTGAACAAGTTTAGTGTTCAGGTTAAAGTTAGTTTGTTTGAAGTTTATTTTTTTAGACTTCACTTGCATTGTAGCAATGTGAGAACGGTTTTTTCTTGGTGCTGGCGATTGTCCGTAGCGATTCACCAGGCTTCGCCCTTTTACGTGAATTCGCTACGTTCCCGTAACGGATCCGCTACGCAGTCGTAACGTGCTCGTTACGCCGGACGATTCGCTCAGGCGCTCATCTCGTAGCGGATCCGTTACGGGACTCCAACAAACCATAGCAAACTAACTGGCGAAAAGTGCAACACTTTTCGCCTAAATCAATAAAACGAAAAAATTTGGTTTTATTGATTTAGTAGATGTTTATTAAAAATTTGGAGGAAACAATGGCTGATCTTATTAAAGTAAAAGCAAAATTTGATGAAAAAGGTTCGTTGACTTGGAGTTTTTTGGATGAAGATATGAGAACTTATGGTGTTCAACTAATTCAACCACCTGGGAGTATCAAGGTTTGCGAAGGTGATGTTTGGCAAGTTGAACAAGTAGAAGTTCAAACTAAGGGTAGGCAAAAAATTGCCGTTGTGCGATTAATCGTCAAAGAACAAAAGTTGAAATCTTGGGAAAAGATTTCTCAATTGCCAAATTTTGAAATTGGTGAAGATGATCTTCGCTCATTGTTGATTTGGTTAAATAATGGCACTAATGTAATGCTCATTGGTAACAAGGGAACTGGCAAAACAACTTTGGGTTTTGCTGTTTGTGAGGCTTTGGGTTGGCAACAACCGTACAAAGTTGATGTATATACAATGAAAAAGACTACAGATCTTTTTGGTACAAATTCAGCTTGTAATGGAACTACTCGCTTTGTGCAGTCAGGATTAGCAGAATATATTACTCGGGCAGTAATTGCTGAAAAGCTTGGATTAAAAACCCAGTTCATGGTTATTCTAGACGAAATTAACAGAGTTCACGCGAAAACCAATGAAAGTATGCACGGATTGTTTGATGATACTCGTCAAGTAACTTTTATTACTACTGATGGTAGTCAAACAGTAATTCTGCCCCCAAATATTCATATTTTGGCAACCATGAACTTTGGTGATGAATTTTTTGGAACGCATGGTGTAGACGCAGCTTTGAAAGACCGTTTTGCCCCAATGCGGATTCGGGAAATGTCAGAAGATTTTGAAACCAAAAAGTTGGTTCGGGAAATTGGTATTTTGGAATCACAAGCTTTGAAGATTGTTCAAGTTGCTCGGAACTTAAGAAAGTCTGAAAGAGCTGGTTTTCTCAGTTTTTCGCCCAGTTATCGAGGGTGTCGAGACGTTGCACGTTTAGTACTTCATGGAATGGATTTTCAAACTGCCATTGTTAAGGGATTTTTAACTTGGTATGAGGGTGAACTAGATTTAGTTGATGGGATGGTTTTGAAAGCCAAAGATCCAAATTCAGAAATTGCTAAAGCTTATTCAGCGATGCGAAAAAGTCTTGATAGTTCTGTTCATTGATGACGATGTTTGTTTCGATATAAGTTTCCTTCAAAGGTAAAGCTGATTTTGTTTCAAAATCAGTCAGACTTTATCCTTGGACCGGGCCACGAGCGGGTGACAGTTTACTCTGTCAGCCAGCGTCAGATTTTTGTTTGTCGCTTTGCGACTGCACTGTAAATCATGACACTGGCACCGGACCATAGCAAACGTCGTTAGCGGGAAATGCAACATTTCCCGCTTCAATTTATAAATTGAAGTTTTGTGAAATTTGAATTTATAAATTGAACATTAAAATTTAAATTTGGAGAATTAAATGAACATTTTGCAATTGTTAGTAGCTGATACGCTGGGGAAGAAAGATTTAACTTTATTAGAAAAAGAATTTCCTTACATTTGTAATGACGTAACAATTCTCATCAATCGACCATTTCGTTTTGTTTGGGATTCTGAAACAGAAACAGCTTCAACTGATTGCAAGGCTTTGATTAATGTAAATCCTAAATATTTTATTGATGGATTTGAACAAGTTGGTTATGGATCTGTGTATCACGAGTGTGGACATATTCTAAATTCACCATTTGCTCCAAGTCTTTTAGCTCGAGCAATCAATGGAAAAAATGATCGGACTCTTTGGTATATTTTGCAGATAATTATTGATCGTAAAGACGATTTGCTTTTAATTGACGAAGCCCCAGGTTTTGCTGATGTTATTAGAAAAAGGCTTTTATTCTTGGTTTTGAACTCTTGCTATGAAAAATACCAAAAATATTTTGAACAGGCGGGGATTTCCAAGATACAAGCTTTTCATCTTGTTCGCAATTTAAAACCAGCCGATGTGTATGAGGATTTTTTCTTGTCTGCTAAGTGTCACAAAAGACCACGTTTTCCTGAAACTAGTCGAGCTATGAAATATTTGCGAAGCAAGAACTTGAAAAATGCTTCAGCTGATAAAATCTTTTGGTTAGCCCAAAAAGTAAAGACAATCTTGGGTGAAGCACCTTATGAGAATGAAGTCGAACGGGCTAAAGCAGAAATTGATTTTTTGTCTTTAATGCAAACGTTCAGACAATTACAAAAAATGTTTGTGGCTGATCCTCAATTTATGGCTAAGCTTAAGAAAATTGCCAAAGTTCATGTGGCTACAGTTCGTAATAATGGATTAAAGCAGTTGGCTCAAAAGTTGAAACAACTTGGTCAAACTAACCCAGGTCCAATTTCAACTGGATTAACGGACAAAGTGAAAGTGGTTAAGGTCCCAAACAATCAAAAGCATGAAGCTGTTTATAATAAGTTTTTGGAAGAAAATAAATCTTTGTTGGCTGAACTAAAAGGAAAACTTCGTTTTTTGGAAAGTCCAGCTTATATTGAGTTGTTTTGTCAGGAAGAAGGGGAGTTGGATTTAGATGAAGTTGCTAGCATTGCAGTCGGTTTTTCTGACGTGTATACAGATGTGATTATTGAACGTGATATTGATGCTGAACTTCATTTGGCTATTGATTTAAGTTCATCCATGTCTGGTCGAAAGTTGGATCAAGCCAAGCGATTAGCAGTGTTTTTTTCTGAAGCAATTTTAGCTTTAGCGCCAGCTTGCCAAGGTTATTTGTGGGGGTATAATTCTGAAGCAGTTTATGATCTTGGTCCACTGAGCAGAAAGTCTGGGTTAGTGGATTTGAAGTCAGCTAATTGGAATTCAGATACTCACATGTTAAAGGCTGTTGGTGAAAAGTTATCTAAATCTTTGAAAAAAAGAAAAGTGTTGATCGTTCTTTGTGATGATGGTCCTGATGATATGGCCATGGTAAAAAAGATGACCCAGCAATTATTAGCTCGTGGTATCATCGTTGTTCATTTAATGGTTGGTGTGCATGGCGTGCCAGCAATTTATCCAGTTGAACTAATCTACACTTCGATGCAAGAATGTTTGCAAGAGTTTGGAGAAGTTTTGCAAGTGATTGTTCGTAATCTAAAGTAAACACAAACCCCACTGTTCAAGATAGTGGGGTTTTTTAATTAGCAATTTTTAACCTAGTGCTTCGATTAGTTCTTCCTTGGTTAATTTGAGTGGTTCATCATCATTGTAGATCCACATTTTTCCTCTAATAATTTTGCCTTGGAATTTATCTCCAAGTTTTGCTCTGAGGGAAGATTCGTCAATATCTTTTTCTTTGAAGGTTATCGCGAAACTTTTGCCAGGAGTTAAATTTAAAATTCCGTCATGTCGGATGTAGGCTGCTGATGAGCCAACCTTTAATTCATTGTTTTCATTAATAACAACACTGCCGTAAGAGGTTTGAACAACTTTTCCTTCTTCTTCCATTTTTTCAAGTGTGCTCATAGCTTCGTCAACAGTTTTTTGTTGTCTTATAGCAGATTCTTTTAAACCATATTTTTCAAATTCTTCTGGACTTAATTCTTCAGTTGGAGATTGATGATCTTTGAAGTAGGCGAGTAGTTGTTCGAAACTTAGTCCTCGTTGTAAACCTAAAAGTGTTTTGGCGCTTCGTAAAAATTCTTCTGAAGGGAATTTTCTATTGTCAAGTTTTGTTACAAAATCAATAACCTTATCCATTTCTTCTGTTTTTTCAAGTAAGCCAAGGTCAACCATGGTTTTGTACATTATTTCTGCAGTTGAGGTAACTTCTTGTTGGCCTTTTTCGTGGTGGTCAAAAAAAGCAGTGTAAGTTTCTTCATTATACACTACGCCAAATTTATCACCGGTGTCCAAATTAATAGCACCTTCTTTGGAGTCACCAGGTTTAACAAATGTTAAATTAGAAGTATCTACGCCAGCTAAATTTAGAATTCCCAAGGCGGAATTGCCATCAAGGTCAGTGTAAGGTTTTAGAACTCTTTCTCCTTTTGCTTTGTCAAAAGCTAAAACACCAGAAACTGCAAATTCATTCCAAAGTTCCTTGGTTTTTTGTGAAAATTTTTCATTGCCTTCTTTTTCTGTTTTGGCATTAAGGTCTTCCCATGAGATAATTTTGTCTAGAGTAATTTTAGTTGCGTTTCTTGAGTGTGTGAATTCTTTTTCAAATGATTTTTTTTCTTGCATGGGTTGAAGCTATGTGTTAGTAAATAATTTAATTTTGTAGAGTAATTGGATAGGTTAGCAAAAAATTATTCGTAATTTAAATAATCTTGATAATCCTATTCATTTTATTTTTTTTGTGCAATTAATTGGACAATTCCGTGTTGGTGTGGTTCTGGACTACCTGGATGGCCATCATCTTTTATGTTTTTTTCTCTATATTCAATAATCTCAAAATCAGAAAATAAAATTTTTAATTCTTTGGGCGTAAAAAAACAACGCTTATCATTATTTGTTTTTTTAAAGAGTGGATCGTTTGTCGTAAAGCCAGAAATAATAATATATCCCTTGTTCTTTATGTTGTTTTTGATATTTGCAATTATTTTTAAAGACTTTTCTTTCGGTAGAAACTGTAATGAATTAAAAGCATTTATGATAGCGTATTTATTTTTTAAAATATTAAAATTTATAATATCATTACAAAATAAATTTATATTAGCAATTGATAAATTATTTGAATGAATAATCTCCTTAATTTTATTGATGCCTTCCTGTGAATTATCTACAGCATCAATATTAAATCCTTTTTGGAGCATAAACAAAGAATCTCTGCCTTGCCCGCAACCTAAATCCAAAAAATTCGTAGCAGGCTTAAGTCGGCTATAAATTTTTTGTAAAAGTACGTTTGGTTGATTGCCCCAAACGTTATTATTTTTGTAGATTTGGTTATATTTCATTATTATATTTTAACAAATTTTCTAAAAAAATAACAGCGATAATACCTTCTTTATGTTTAACAAAAGTTAGATCGGAAGTGTCTATGCCAGCTAGGTTTAAGATTCCTAGGGCAAAGTTACCGTCAAGGTCAGTGTAATGTTTTAGAACTCTTTTTCCTTTATTTTTTTTATTGCAAAGACTTTACCATCTTTTTCCGTAATTTCATACCCAGCCTTTTTGTGTCCAGCTTCTAATTTTTCTTTGTTTTCTAAATCCTCTGGTATAAGAGTAGCAAAAATTAATTCGCAGTTATTTGCTTGAGCCACGGCGTTTGCTATTTTTAATAGTTGTTCTCCGATGCTTTTACCCCTTAATTTTGGGCTAACAAATCTGTCAGCAATATAAAGATACTTTTTCTCTGATGATTCTTCCCCTTGAATTACTCTGAATAATTTTAGGTTTATCCAACATTGTTGATCTTTTTCCGTAATACAAATACTAAAAGCTTTTGATTTGAGATAATTAATTTTTATTGTTGGTAATCCAATGTTTACTAAATCGCTAAAGTTAGTGATTTTTCCTACTTTTGTTTTTAAATTTATTCTGTCGTCAGCGATTGTGATGTCATATTCATTGTTAATATTTATTGTATATAAATCACGGACAAAAGAGGAATCGCTTAAAAGGGAAGTTGTGATTGCTTGAATAAACCGGAGATATTTGTCTTTCCCGTCACCAGTTGGTATTTCGATTACCATTGCTTCGGCTTTTTCTAAAAGTTGCTGTTTTTCTGCCGAGTCTAGTTCTTGAAGTCTTTCAGGCGTATCAATATAATCTTTCAATTTTGGCTCTTCTCGGTATTCTTCATGTCTTGAATCTAGTCCCATAGTATTTAGGAAGTTATTAGTTAATTGGCAAAAGTTTATCAAAAAGTGAATTTGTATTGTTTTATTAAAAAGTTTTTAGAAAATATAACGAAACTTCACGACTTTACTGTAATTACAAAGATCCTAAAATTTTGTTCGCATGTTCACGAAACTCATCGCTGGATTCTAAGGCTTTGCGAACATCATCATACTTAGCGTGTACTTCTATATGTGCCCACTGTGCTGGAATAAAATCATCAGTTATGCGTTCCACTGCTCCTTTTCGTGTATCCTGAAAATACACACTTTCAATATGTAAACCTTTTTCTTTTAGTAAATCGAGAAGGTGCTTCACGTTAAATTCTTCGGCACTAATACGGATAAAAGATTTTGGGGGCAGTTCTTTTTCGAACCTTGATTTTTCGCTCATAAATTTTGATTAAATAATAAATAAAGTGTAGTTATATTTCGTATACTCGTTGTTGTGTGATGTACGTATTCATTTTTTTGCCCCAGTACTCTGGCGCAATCTTAAAAAATATCTGATTTTGTTTGTTTTGGGTGAGGGGGAGGTGAATTGCCCGGAGCCCCAAACTCCTTATTTATTCATTGCCGACAAAAATATCAATATATTTTTTGTACATGTATGATTGGTCATAAGTTTTATCCTTGTCCTTGGGTATTAAGATGCCGATTTGTATAAATCTATCAATAACCTTTTGGGCACCGGCATGAGTAAATCCTGTCCATTTTTTTACAACGCTAATATTTACTATTGGTTGCGCATATAATTTTGGCAACACCAACATAGCGCTTTCTGAAGCGCGCTTGCCAAGGGTATGGATTTTTGCCGTATCTTTTTCTCTCAAAGCAGTAATTCTGCTAACAATTTTTATCGCTTCTTTGGCGATCTCAATTATACCCTCTAAAAAGAAATCTACCCAACCGACAATGTCACCATTGTGATAGCCAAGCAGTTTTTCGTAATACAGTTTTTGGTGTTTTTTGAAAAAAGACGACAAAAATAAGACCGGTTTTTCTAGATAGCCTTCTTTCCATAGATAAAAAGTGATAAGCATTCTTCCGGTTCTGCCGTTGCCGTCTAAAAATGGATGTATAGTTTCAAATTGAGAGTGGATCAGTCCGGCTTTTATTACTGTTGGAATAGTATCGTTAGCATGAATGAATTTTTCTAAGTCATTAAGCGCATGATGCATTTCGTCAACTGGTGGAGGAACGAAGCTGGCATTGTCCGGTCTGGTGCCGCCAATCCAGTTTTGACTTTTGCGAAATTCGCCCGGATCAGAAAAATGAGTAGCGCGGGCTTTGCGCATAAGTTCGACATGTAGTTCGCGGATAAAACGCAGTGCCATCGGGAAACTATCTTTTTCCATTCTCTTAATGCCATAATTTAATGCTTTAATGTAGTGCAAAATATCATCAACATCATCTGGTATCTTGTTGTTTATTTTTGCCTCGGCGGCAATGGCATCTATCATAGTAGCGCGCGTGCCTTCAATTTGGCTGGAAGCGGAAGCGTCTTTGCGTAGATACATTAAGAGAAAAAAATCCGCGTCTGGCAGTAATTTAGTAATACCGTCCAATTTGCCAAGCAGGCGAGTGGCTTCATTGTTTTTTTTGAGGATATTTTGGTCAAAATTAAAACCGTTCTTTGGCGGGAAAGAGTGAGGAATGAAGGCTTTGAATCCGGTTGTTTGCGCTTTATATACGCCAATTTCCGTTGTTTTCATAAGTTTGTATCTATCTTTTTGTTAATATATACAAAGTGTATCAGTTTGTATAATTTGTGTCAATGAATGCATACAAACTATTATGTAATTGGATGCTTTAACTATATCTGATTATGTCCAATTAACAATGTTTAGTCAATATTTGTGGCGAAGTGTAGAGGGGGAGGGGGGGGATTGCCCGAAACTGTCGGTGTGACTATTACTTCTGAAAAATAAATAAATGCTCGTGCATGATCAAAAGAAAATTACTTTCTTTCGAGCGTTTTACCCAAAAACCGGTCGCACTACAATTGTGTTGTTTTTTAATTATGTCTTCTTTTAACAGAAAACCGCAATCTAAAAATTTATTCATAACTTTAAAGGCCAACGGTTGATACATTTTGTTTCTGCGTGTGTCGCCTATTAAGACGGCACAAAATTTTCCAGTTTTTAAAACTCTGTATAGTTCCATGGCAACCTTGCCTATTTCCTCAACAAATTTTTCAATATCATGAATATTTGATAAGTCTGTTTTTATTTTACCCTCGCTATATTTTACAATATCAACGTAGGGCGGGTGAGTAAGCACAAAATCAATTTCTTCGTTTTTAATAAATTTCATGTCTCGGGCGTCGCATTTTACTATTCTTTGCTTAGCGTTATTTTCAACTGTAAATTCTAAAGATTTTTTTGTACGTTCTAATGCTTCTTCGTTTACATCAACACAGGTAATATGCCTGTTAAGAATTTTGGCTTCAATGGCTGTTGTTCCACCGCCAATCATGCAGTCCAGTAAATGATCTTTTTCTTTTGAATAACGCAAAATCAAATTGCGCACCACTTCCGGTGCCCAATTTCCCCGCCAATCCGATTTATGTGCCCGTCCACTCTCTCTCGCATTCGGCACAGCGGTTATTGCCAGTATGCTCAAACATGTCGGTAAAACCGTTGGGCTGATATATTTTTTCTTTTTCGCTCCAAAAAAATTCATCATCGATAACTGTTTCGACGTATTTACGTTCGGCTCCACAGTATTGACATGCATGTTTTGGATACTTTATTGTTTTATTTTCCATAATTATATTTTTGATCGAATCGATTTCTATGTCAAGCGATATTTTCCAGTTTCAACGAATTCAAGATAACCCTTGTCTCTTAAAAATTGTAATTGTTGTCTTATTTTCGGCTTTATATTTTTGTTATCAGGATGGATGGCAGACAAATCTT
>CAYSUN010000016.1:0-22396 GCA_964434235.1 uncultured Gammaproteobacteria bacterium
ATCTTTATTCAATTCGATAGCTTTACGATTTTCTAAAATACGCTTATTAACACCTTGCTCTGGGGTCAATCCAGCAAACTCAATATTTTCATAATCTGTAATTTTATTTTTTTCAAGTAAAAGTTGTCCTTTTTCTGAGCCAGAGAAAAATAGAAAATTACCATTCTTTTGCTTTTCAATAAACACGTCAAAAAGCAAATGCTCCAAAACATCTTCTTCGTATTTTTGGTGAAAAACCTTATATTTTCTAAAATCATCTTCAATTCCATTTGTAAAACCGACGTAATAGGTGTTTCTTCTTTTGTCTTGAAAAAAAATGTCTTTTTCAAAAACCTGTTCAAGCAAAGACAAAGCTTGTAAATCCAAAACATTTATTCCTAAAACATACACAGGTACTTCGCTTGGTTTAATTTGTTTATATTGCTTATTTTTATAATCAAAAAGATCTTCCCTAGCAGGAAGAACAATTGATTTAAAAGTATTCAAAGGCAATTCTCCCGACCAATCAATTTCCTTTGGTGAACTTATTTTTTTTACTAAAACTTTATCGACCACTTTAACTGGAGAATACACTAAACCTTTCTGTAGCAATTTTTCAACAAATTTTTCCAACTCTACATTTTTCATACTAATAAATTATAGCAAAATTTTACACTAAACAAAAGAAAAGTTGTGATTAACTTAATCAAAATCTTGAAGCTTAAATCCACCCACTTTATTTCTCATTTTTTTTAATTTCAAAAGGTAAGTTGGTTTAATCGTAAATTCACCAAATTTATCATTAACCTGATCCAAAGCTGGGATTAAATTTTGTTTTTTTCTATCCTCAAGCCACAAAGAGCCTTGTTGATAACCAGCAACCAAATTGCCGACTCTCACTCCAACTAAACGAACTGGCTGAGGAAAAACAAATGTATTAATTTTTTTGTTCGCTAATTCAAATAATTCTAAAGTTGAATTTGTATAGCCAGCCAAACTTTTCCTAATTCCATCATGAGTAAAATCATCATACCGCCAATAAATCATTATTGTTTTTCCTGCTAAATTTTTTCGTCTTAATTCCCGCCCAACCTTTTCACACAAATTCAACAAAATTGTTAGCATCTCATTTTTGTCAAAGGTACTTTTATCTAAAGTGTGAGCTCTACCAATTGATTTTATTTCAGGTTGATATAAATATGAAATTACAGGAGTATCATCAACACCTCGAGCCATAAGATATAACTTTTTTCCATAAAAACTACCAAATTCTGCTTCTAGACGAATTTCAGGGTATTGTCTAAGTTTTATAATATTATCAATTCCAAGCTCATTTAAATGCCTTTTTATACCTCTGCCAATTCCACAAAAATCATCTAATTCAATGGATTCTAAAATTGAATCAAGATTGTGTTCATCAATAAAAAAAAGACCGTTAGGCTTTTTCATTTTCGATGCTAATTTAGATAATAATTTATTCTTTGCAATACCCACAGAACAAGTTACCCACTCACCAACCTCAGTTTTTATTTGAGCTTTAATCTTATCAACTGAACAAATTGCTTGTTCAGTATTTTTACAATGACCAGACATATCCAAAAAAGCTTCATCAATACTAAATATCTCAACTTTATCAGTAAATCTCTGAAAAATACTCATTATTTGTCGAGAACAATTTTCATACTTTACGCCATCTGGTTCTACAAATATAACATCCTTAAAAAGTGCAATTGCTTCAAACGGTAACATACCGGTCTTAATTCCCAACCTTTTTGCTTCAACTGAAGAAGCGACTATTACAGTTCTTGAACCCTCTTTACCAGAAACTACAATTGGTTTGCCTCTTAAATATGGATTTGCTTGTTGTTCAACTGTAGCAAAAAAAGAATCCATATCTATGTGAAAAATAGTCCTATCACTCTGCATAGTAGGCTTCTATCAAACTCCAATTATTGCTATTTGTATTAAAACAAAGCTTAAAGTAATCATTACCAGAAGACACTGAATAAATAAACAATTTAGTTTGTCCCACTTTCTCACTATTAACCAAATTCACCTTATCAACTGAATATTTTTTGTTTTTCCAAGAGAAAGAAAGAGGTATCACTCGATCTAGCATAAACGCAACTAGAACTTCAATTTGTTCATTTATTTTTTCTAACATAAAATTAATCACACAAACGCTTTAAAAATCTTAAAATTGACTGCTTTATCTCTTCATTATTCATAAAATTAAACTTGAATTTTAATAATTAAATCTGGAGTTAAAGGGATATAAGTAAATTGCATATTAATTTTAAATGTTAATAGTTAAATCTTGCCACAAGGAAATAACTCCTCTATAAACTTTTTTGAACTTTCTTTTGCTCATATTTTTATTTTTGTGGCGAAAGGGATTCAATGCCCATGCTTAATGTTATTAAACCTACCCCTAAGTTTAATATGCATTCAACCCCTATCCGCCTGCCTTGTTTGACCACCATAAACAATCAAACTTAGCTTTATTTATTATTTAATCTTTATAATTAATTTAAATTTATTTTGAATAAACATTTTTTATTATATCCAACAACACAACTACCGAAGATAAACTATTTTACTTAAAGCTGGCATACGATCATGCCCAGTATATTCTTGAAAAACAGCACTTGCCTTAGTTGTAATTATATAAACTCTAACAATGTTATTATATCGAACCTTTACAGCTTTTAATCCATCTGGAGTTTTAAACCATTTTCTTTTTTCATAACCCATAAAACTGGGAATTTTTACAATCTTTGGAGCAAGCCAATCCCACATACCATCCTGCAAAGACTCTTGTTTCGCCCAGCCAGTTTTTGGAAGTTTCAGTAATCTATCTCTATTGCCCCAATGATACAACTTAACTCCATCATCTTCTTCAACTGGTAAAAATGGTTTATTTTGCCAGAAAAAACTTTGAATCAAATCGCCCTTTCTCTGTTTTTCAAATTCTTCTTGCAAAAAGAAATTATCCAGCTCCCTGCCATCTATTTTATCTATATAAAAGGAAATTCCTGCACACATATTAATTAGTAAAAAAGTTTATAAAGTTAATAAAGTTAAAAACATAAAATAAACCTTATGCGAACTTGCGGATAATTGCTCGAACAACTCCACGAATAGCAACATCTTTGCAATAAATTGGTTTCATACTTGAATTAGCTGGCTGTAAACGGATTCTGTTTGTTTCTCTATAAAACTTTTTCAAAGTAGCAAACGCATTATTCAATAAAGCAACAACAACATCACCGTTTCGAGGAAAATGATTTCTTTCTACCACAACAAAATCCCCATCCAAAATCCCATCTTCAATCATTGACTCTCCGCTTACTTTTAGAACAAATGCATTCTCATCTGGCACTAAATCAGCTGGAACTGCCATTGTGTCAGGAAAATCAATTGCCTCAATCGGCTGACCCGCTGTAATTAAACCCAACAAAGGAAGCTCGATTGTCTTGCCAAGTGTCATAACCTTACTTGTAAGACCAATACCGCGTGGAGCATCGTTTTCAAGGTCTAAATAGCCCTTGGATTTCAGAGTCTGTAAATGCTGATGAACAGTTGCTGGAGAAGAAAGATCTAAGCCTTCTGCAATTTCACGATAACTAGGCGAATAATCATAATCCTTGATAAACTCCTTAATAAAACGCAATACTTCTGATTGTCTTTTTGTTAATGTCATATTTTTATAATATAAATTTTGTTTTTAACGTGTTCGCTTTTTGTTCGTCTCTACAACTATTATACCGAACAAAAAGCGAACGTCAACTATTACCTGTGGATAACTCTTTTTAAGAAATAAAAAGGCGAGCTATATTTTATAACTCGCAGGATAGTTTACCTTTTATCTCTTTTTTGCTTTAAAAATTCTGCATTTGTTTTAGCTGATAAAACATCTAATTGATACAGTAACTTAGCTTCAACTAACTTTGGGCTAACTGCTGAACCTTGTCCCAATTCAATTTCCCCATGATGCGACAATATCAGATGATACAAATTTTCCAAATCTTCTTTTTCAATATCTATCTGTTGCTCTTGGATTAATTGCTCAATTTGCCGAATAGCAATTACCATATGCCCAAGTAAAAAGGCTTTATCATTATAACCAATTTGCATACCCAAAACATACTCTTGCAACTTCCCCATATCATGAACAATAATTGCTGTTTGCAACAAAGACAAATTTATTTTTGGATATTGCAAACTCACAATTTCGCCAAACAGTAACATTTCATAAACATGTTGCAACAATCCATGGTAATAAGCATGATGATGCCACTTGGCCGCAGGCCAAAGACAAAACTTTTCTTGCCAAGATTCATTTTCCCAAAGCGACTTTAGGATTCTACGATAACTTGCATGTGGCATCGCAAAAATAACATTCTCAACATAAGACTTCATCTCTTGCACACTCTTTTGTGTCCAATCAGTTGGAATTTCACAAAAATCTGATTCAAAATAATCTGTAGTTTTTTCATCAAGAGAAGAAACGCATTGCCAAGGTTTATTTTTGTTATCAGCTTGCCAAGTTATATGCAATTCAGTTTGACCATTAAACTCACGAACTGTTGCCTCAATTGCATAAACATTTTCAAGTTCAAACCACTCAAAAACTTTATCAACTTCATATTGCGGAACTTGCCAAATTTTCAAACAAACTCTTCCTGTTTTATCCCCGATTTCAATAGTAACAAGATAAGATCCATTACGAGTTTTTTTCGCTTCAGGTTTTTTATAAACCATAAATCTTTCATAAACCGTATAACCGACACGTTCTTGAAGTCTACTAACCCAGGTACTTGCACCTTTATACTTACCTGAAAATTGCGAGGTTTTGGCTGACATTAAACTACCTCCTACTTTTTTGGAAACAACTCTGGCCAAACAATCTTTTTTCTAGGCTGTGTTGATTGTCCGCGGTGCTTCCTCTTTTTTTTCATAAACTCATACAAAGGCTCACCAGTTTCCTTAATCATAAATGGCAACGCCCTTTGTTTTGCTCGCATAATCCCAACATCTTCTCCAGCTTGTTCGCGTTCTTGTAAATTGATTCTTTGTCGCAAAATCTGTTCCATCTGAATATTATTAGCTCTAGCCGCATTATACAAACTTGAATCATTCGAATTATTCATAATCAAATAATAAACCAACCCAACTTCCGTTCGGCCCGCACGACCACCCCGTTGAATCATGGCTATTCCTGTCAAAGGCATAGAATAATTAATTGCCACGTCCAATCTAGGTACATGAATACCAGCTTCAACCACCGTCGTAGCTAGAAGTACTAAAAATTCATCATTTCGAAACCGACGTAAAACATCTTGTTGTTGTTTTGGTTTCATAAATTTGCCACCGGCTACCCAAACAGACTCAACTCCCAAGTTTTTCAACTCTTCCTGTAAAACATCAACTGTACTTTTATAATTTGAAAACACTAGAATTTTACTACCATTTTTCAAATGAACTGTGATTAGCTCGATAAAACGTTGCAATTTAGGATGTTTTAATCCTCTTCTAATAAACTCCAAAATATAATACCGAAATGTCTGAAAATCATTATTATTCCAGATCTTTGAAGCTGAATTCAATCTATAATAAGGCACACCGCACGGATCAGAATTCAAATTAACTAATTCACTGGCCAGTTTATCAATATATTCGAGTGTAACTTCATAATTTTCTGTTACAAACAAATTTAGCAAATGCATTAATTTATAATATGCACCAAACAAAACAATATAATGGTACCACAAAAATCTTTCGTTTTCCGGTCTAGCCTTGTCTTTTCTTTTTTGCTCTTCAACCCATTTATTTAGTTTAGGATACAAAGCATTCAATTCAGTTAATCGATAAAACTCAATTCGTCTTTCAAAATCATCAGTTTGAGGCAATTTTTCAATCAATCCACTCTCGGCAAAAGCATTATGCAATTTAATAATTCGCCGACGAAGATACTTCATCGCTTTTTTGTGATAATCAGGAAAATCAATTATTATTGGTTTTTCATTTTTTGGAAAAATGAATTTTTTCAAATCATCAACCGACCGATAAACCCACCAACGAATTTGAAAATTCTTTTCGATATTTTCAACTCTTGATAAATCACCGCTAGAAGCAGTTAGTCCCAATAAACGAATATCAGAGCACTGACAAACTTTAGCAATTTGCACATAAGCATATTTTTTATTAGCCATATGCATTTCATCAAAAACAACAAAAGAATATTCTCTAAAACTAATTTTTTCAGACTCAATCATACTTACAATCGTTTGCGGAGTAGCAATAACAATCCGACTATTTTCCCAATATTCTAGCCTTTTCTTTTGGCTAACCTTACCGGTAATCATATTGATCTGATCTTTTGGCAACAGAAAAAAATCTCTAGCATCATTAAGATGTTGCCGAACTAAGGCATTTGTATGCGCTAAAAATAAGACTTTTCCCTTTTCTAAATAATGATCCATAACCATAAAGGCAACTGGCGTTTTCCCGCCAGCCGTTGGGTAAATCAAAGCGCAATTCAACTTTCTTTGTCCTGCTTCAATAATTTCAGCTGAATCATCAAGTTGATATTTTCTCGATTCAAGTATCTCTAAATTTAGAAAATTAAAGTTTCTCATTATTTCCCCTCACAAAAATGGGTTGAGTTTTGTTTATTGTTAATGAACCATTATTGTATCTTAACAGAAGAAGCTAATTTACCAAATTAAGTTTTCCACAGGGTTTATCTTTTCCTTAATTAAAAAAGGAAGTACTTTGTACTTCCTATAATTATTATTTATTCAACAACTGGACCAACAGTTCCGCAAACAGGACATTCAAGCTGAATTTCCTGCCTAGCATTAAACTGTTGCCATTCATTTTCTTTCATTTTCACTTTGGTTGGACAACGAGGACACTGGAACATTTGCTCTCCCAGAAACTTAAATTCCTTATTAATTTTTAGCCCTTCCCTTTTGATTTTTTCAAGCCAAGTAATAATACCTTCCAAGCACAATCGCCGAACCGATTCATTCATATCATACTGTTGAAGCTGAGTCCAAAAGTAATGTTTAGTTAAACGAAAATCAAACTTACTCAGTTGCAAATGCAACCCGACTAAAGAATTATTACTTCTTAAAGACCGAAAAACTTCCAAGCATTTTTCAAGGCCAATCATATCTACAGCAAACTCTGAATAGCCTTTTATTTCACAAGCCATTTCAAACACTTCTGTTTCAGTTTTGGCTGAACCGCCAACAGTTTCCGAAGAAAAAAGGAATTTGGTAATTGGAGCTAACTTGCCTTTTTTACTTTCAACTACATTCTTCTCTTTTTCTGTTAAATTTTCAAACAAACGAACAAGGATTGCTCCTTTGCGAGGATCTTCAGGCTTAGTATCGCGGATTTCCTGACAACGCCAGTACTCACCATGCAGGGGCAAAGGATATTGCCAATCATTAACTTTCTCAGGTAAATATCCATAAATCAAAACAATTTTTCCAATTCTTGGAGCCTTGCGAACACTGGCCGTATTATTATTCAACAGTTGAGCCAATTCTGAGCCTGGATCTTCATCTGTAAAAACTGCCTCCTTAGCAATTTCAATTGGCCGAGGATCAAAAAAAATTCGACCAGTAATTTCATTTTGTTCTGTTCTAAAAAAATGAACTTCAAGCATGTTAGTCATGATATCCCTCAAATGTTAATAAACAGTTTTTCGACTTATAAACTTATAACATTTAATTGATAATGTCAACACTACAAAACATTTATGCTAAATTGGAATAAAAAACAGCACTATATACTTTTAGATATAATATTCTCGTTAAGTTTAACGCAATTATAAAATCACGGTTTTTTTAACCGTGATTCACTGAAGATTGAATGCCTGTCTTTATCGTGGCTTGGGAAATATATTTTACTTCCCAAGCCACATTTTAGTTGTCACTACCTCATATCAAAATATTTCCATGGGGTTATTCGATACAAAACATCATCACCGAACTCATTTATCTTTACAGTTGAAAAAGCCCTGTCCTTACCATTTACAATATAAATATTGGGCTTCTGTGACACAACGTCCCAACGCATCTCCAGATAAACATACTCATCAGCAAGAAACGCTGGGAAAAGATAAATCGTACCAGTTTTATCTAGAAAAACTTCTACATTTTCCTTGCTACCGTCTTTTCCCTTTACCACCAACCAGACTCTGTATTTATCCTTTCCAATATCTCTAACAATCAACTGCTTGGTCCAGACACCTTGACTACTGTATTCAACAACATCATCTTCTCCAATCGAAGAATGTTGTGCAGTAGCACATGAGCAGGAAAGACTCGCAACAACCAACACCAAAAAAAACCTACTAAAGTTATTCATGAGAACCCCCAAAAAATGAATGTTAAAAAAGAACTTTAATTATAATATACTATTATATCATATATAATTAATATTGTCAACAAACAACACTAATATTAACTAATTTTAGTAAAAATTAACAAAAAAGTCAGTTTTAAAACAGACTTTATTTATTTTAACTATTGAATTTTCACTGAAGCTCTGCCTTAATTAAACAATTTAGATCAAGCTTTTCTCCTTCTTTCGTAATCTCCAAAACAGCACAATCGCCTAATTTAATATTCCTGCCGTTAGCCAAAACTTCTCTAACATATGTACTAATAATTCCTCCATGAGAAACTATCCCAATAATATCATAATCTTTATTCAAAATTTCACTAAAAACTTTAATTGCTCTTTGTTTAATTTCCTCATAACTTTCTGAACCCCTAACATCATGATAAGTTTTATCTTTAGAAATTTTCTCAAAATCTTCAGGAAAAAGATTTCGTGCTTCACCTTTTTTTAAACCAGAAAGAACACCATAGTTGTTCCTTTCTCGTAAAGATTCAACAACTTCCACTGGTACATTTAAAACTTTTCTTATTTCCTCAACTGTTTCTTGTGCCCTAATTCTGGGACTGGTAAATAAAATTTCAATTCCTCGACTTTCAAGTTGTTGCGCCAACTCTTTTGCCTGATTTTTTCCATTTTCCGTCAAATGATCATCATAATCTCCACCATAACGATCTTCAATATCACCAGTTGTCTCACCATGTCTAATTAAATAAATTTTCATATTAAACTTAATTTATTTTTAGAGTTGGTGACCCTACGGAGAATCGAACTCCGATTGCCAGCGTGAGAAGCTGGCGTCCTAACCATTAGACGATAGGGCCCTGAAGTACATGCTTTGCATGACTTCAGGGTGAACCCTAAATCCAAGCAAAGCCTTACTCTTAAAATTCAATTACTTATTTACTTAATACTTATTACTTAATACTTAATACTTAATACTTTTACTTTTCACTTTTTACTTTTAACTTTCTAGATTTATCGTTTAAAACCCAACCAAAAGCTCCTGAGCTTTTTCCGGTTCTAACATTAAACTTTTAACAACTAGCTCCATATGCATACCACGAGAACCTTTAACTAAAATCAAATCATTGTCTTTTATGATAGAATTTATCTCATTAGCCAAAATATTTGAATCAGAAAAAGTTTTTATTTTCTCTTCAGCAAACCCTTTACTTTTAGCTCCTTCAGCAATAAACTGACTGTTTGCTCCTACACAAAGTAAAACATCAATACCCTTTTCTGCAACTTTAATACCTAATTTTTTATGTGCTTCTTCTGTGTAATCACCTAGTTCCAACATATCACCAAGTATCGCAACTTTTCTTAGCACCTGTCCTATTTGTAGTTGAGCCAAAGTTTCAACTGCTGCTGTAGCTGCTCGAGGTGAAGAATTATATGTGTCATCAATTATTAAAGTATTTTTTCCTTTAATCAATTTCATTCTACCTTTTGGTGCTTCATAATTTTTCAAACCATCAGCAATTTCTATTAAATTCATACCCAAAGCAACACCAACTGAAGCTCCGACTAAAGCTGAATTTATTTGATGTGCCCCCACCACACCAGGCAACAAAACTGGGACCGTGCTTCCCCCATAAGCTATTTTAAATTTAATTCCAGCTAAATCTAAACCATCACCTTGATAAGCTAAATCTACTGAACGTATATTTGATTCTTCGCCATGTCCAAAAAATAATATTTTAGCTTTGATCTTTTTGTGCATTTCCCTGACTAAATCATCATCACAATTCAAAATAGCAGTTTTATCTTTATCTAAATAAGTTACAATTTTTTGCTTTTCTTTAGCAATATTCTCAACAGTTTTAAAAGCTTCTAAATGAGTTGGCCCGATTTTTGTAACAACACCAATATCAACAGGAAAATTATTAATTAAATATTCAATATCACCAGGTTTATCTGCACCCATTTCCAAAACTAAAACTTCAGGATAATTTTTATCAAGTCCAAAAATTAATTCTAAAGCCTTGGAAAAGATAATCCCCCATTGAATAGGTGAACGACCGCCAGTTTCCACTCCAATAATTGTGAGTGGTACCCCAATTTCATTATTGTAATTTTTAATATTTTTTCGAACATTAAACTTACTTTCCAAAACAGCGTAAACAGCTTCTTTAGCTGAAGTTTTGCCCATTGAACCAGTAATTCCAATAATTTTAGGTTTATACTTTTTAATTATTTTTCTTGCAAAATAAGCTAATAATTTCTCTAAATATTTTTTCATAATGTATGTTTTTTCAATAATTTACTAATTAAGACAATTCTAGCACTTTTTTTAGTAATTTAGCAATAAGCTAGCTTTTCACTACCTAAAACTCTATTTAATTTAATATTTGAACTAACCACAATTTAATCATTTCTACTTTACTTCTGGCGGTACATTATAATAATTCAAAATAAACTTAGCCACCTTAGCAAAAACTGGTGCAGTAGAATCAGCTGCAAAACTTACAGCTGTAGGATATTTTAATTTAACAACCATGGAAAAACGAGGTTCATTGTATGGAGCAAAGCCCACAAATGTATGAATTGTTTTATCGCTGTAACCACCCTTTTCAAAGTCAGGCACTTGAGCAGTCCCTGTCTTTCCTGCCACTAAATAACCTGGGACAGCTGCTTTTGTAGCGTGACCATTTTTTACAACTGAAACTAACATACTCCCCAATATTTTAGCTGTTTGTGGTGATATTACCTGACTCACAACTTGTGGTTTTGTTTGTGATATTACATTACCAAATTGATCTTGAACTTCATCTATAACATAAGGTCTAACCAATTTTCCCTCATTAGCAATAGCTGCAAAAGCTCTAGTTAACTGTAATGGAGTTACCGTAATTCCTTGTCCATATGAAGCTGTGGCTAAATAAATTTCATTATCACTTTCCAAAGAACTTATATTGCCTGCAGATTCACCACACAAGTCAATATCTGTTTGTTTACCAAAACCGAACTCTTGAACATAACGCCTAAAATCTTCTAACCCAAGTTGTCTAGCCACAAAAACAGAACCTGTATTTAATGACTTTTCTAATACTTGCGTCATAGTTTGCCAACCATTAGCCATTAAATCAGAATTTCGAATAGTATAACCAGAAATATTTAATTCACCAGTATCATTATAACCAGTGAAAGGATCTACTTTACCAGCATTCAAAGCTGCTGCCATTGTAATTGGTTTAAAAACTGAACCAGGCTCAAAGCTTTCCGATAAAGAAGAATTATTAAAAACTGCAATATCATCTACCTCATTATAAATATTTGGATCAAAATCAGGATTATTACACATTGCCAAAATTCTACCAGTTTGTGGTTCCATAACTATTAAGCTTCCACCTTCAGCATCATAATGATCAACGGCTTTGTTTAATTGATCACAAGCATAATATTGAATTGATTTATCAATAGTTAAAACTAAACTTTGCCCATCATCAGCTTGTCTGAAATCCTTACCCGCCACAGCGATCCAGCGCCCAAAAGTATCAAGTTCGCTTCTCAAAAACCCAGATTCACCAGACAAAACTTTATCATAACAACCTTCAATTCCATAATAACCTTTTAACATGTTATTCTCCGACTGTTTGCCTACAAAACCGAGTAAATTTGAACCAATATTTTTTTCAGGATAATAACGAGTTGTTTCTGGTATCCAATGTAAACCTTCCAAATTATAACTATCTAACAAATTAATTTCTTTTTCTGAAACTAAATGCCTAATTGGCTCATAAGGATCATCTTTCTTGTTTATTTTCATGGCCCAATCTTCCACCAACTTTTTATTTTCTTCATTAGTTTCAATTAATTTTAATTGCTCAGCTGTAAAACTTATTGCTAATTTCTCCTGGTCATTATTTTCACTATCTTGATCTGACTGTTCTGATCTTTCTTGTATATCATCAACTTTCACTTGAAAAACATCTTCCAAAACTTGCAACACAGCTTCTGGATCTTTAATATCTTTAGGAATTGCGTACAAAAGATACATTGTTTTATTTGAAGCTACTGGATAATATTCATCAAAATTAGAAACCAAAGGACCTTTTTCATCTTGCACTAAAATTTGTCCTCTTTTTGGATAAAGATTCTTAAAAATCTCATGTTGGTCTGAAGCAAGAGCAATATAATAAGAGTGATCTACAATTTGTAATTTCCAAAGACGAAAAATTAAGCAACCAGCAAACAAAACAAAAAAAACTAAAAACATCATAATTCTAAAATCTTTTTTATTGCTATTTATTGACGAATAACCAGCTGAATAAAGTCTTTCCTTTTTTATTTTCTTTTCCAAAATTGACATAATTTAAAACAAATAGATATTATTATATCTGTTTACATTATAACAAATTCAACAAGAAATAACACTTTTAACTATAACAACTAAGTGTATATTTATAATAATCATTAAATATAAATTATTTACAAAAAGTTAATACACTTTAGAGCTACACAAATTTTCAAAGATTCGCCCTTAAACGCACACGCCAGTTTATGCTGGTTATTTTATAAACTAACGAAAAAATGGCCAAATTTGACCATTTTTTCTAATATATTTCATTATTCACTAATGTCTTTTTTCATTTTATTACTAAAGCCTTCAAATGCTCGAAGCACTTCAATTGGTAAGGCAAAAATTACTGTATTGGACTGATCAGAACTTAAATCATTCAAAGACTGCAAAGTTCGAAGATGTAATGCGCCATCAGAAGAAGCTAATATTTTCGCCGCTTTTGACATATTTTCAGCAGATTGAACTTCACCTTCTGCCTTGATAATAACAGCTCGCTTTTCACGTTCAGCTTCAGCTTGTTTAGCGATTGTTCTTTCCATGTTTTCTGGTAAAGTAACATCTTTCAATTCTACATTATCAACTTTAATTCCCCAAGGATCTGAAGCTTTATCAACAATAAGTTGAATTTTTTCTGAGATCCGTTCTCTTTGAGAAAGTAATTCATCCAACTCAACTTCACCAACAATATTTCTCATGGTTGTTTGTGCCAACTGTGAAACTGCATAATAAAAATTTTCAACTTCTATCACCGCTTTGCCAGCATCAGATACTTTATAATAAATCACTGCATTAACCCCAACAGAAATATTATCTTTTGTAATTGCCTTTTGGTCTGGCACATCTACAGCTTTAACGCGCATATCAACCTTGGTCATTTGCTGAAAAATTGGTAAAACAATTCTCCATCCAGCACTTTTTACACCTGTAAAACGCCCCATTGTAAACATCACGCCTCTTTGATAAGCATTGATTTGTCGTAAACTAATTACTATAAGAAAAATCAATGCTCCAATTAAATAATACATAGTTTTATTAAGTTATTAATTATACTTTAAGTATAGCAAATAGCTTGATTTAGGCAAATAATTAAGCTTAATATTAGACCTCAGCTTGTTCAATTTCTGTACGAATTCGCTTCATTAATTCAAGATAAAATTCTACATTATTCAAAGTTGCTAAACGTTGGGCCAAAGGTTCCTCAGTTTGAAACAAATGTCTTAAATATGCTCGAGTATAAATTCTTAGCTCTTCAAATTGTGAATCTTTATTAATCGGCTCACTATCAAACTGAAACTTTTCATTTTTTATATTAACAGTATGATAAAATTCTTTACCACTATTTAAAATACTATTTTGATTTTTAAAATTGTTTTCCCCTTTTGAACTAACCGCTTGTTCAAAAAAATAAAGTCGTCCATGTCTGGCTTCTCTAGTTGGAATTACACAGTCAAACATATCAATGCCAAGCTTAACAGCTTCTACAATTTGGTGCGGATAACCAACACCCATTAAGTATCTAGGTTTATCTTCTGGCAAATGAGGACAAGTCATTTCCAAGGTTGAATACATTTCGTGTTCAGATTCACCTACGGCCAAACCACCAACAGCGTAGCCATCAAAACCAATTTTTATAAGATCCTTAGCACTTTTTTCCCGCAAATCAGCTTCTAAACCACCTTGAACAATACCAAATAATAAAGGTTCTTCTTTGCTCTTTGACATTTGCTCTTTGACCTTGTTTTCAAAGAAAACCTTACATCTCTGCGCCCATTTAGTTGTTAATTCAACTGACTCTTCAAGGTATTCACGTTCAGTTGGCAGTTTAACACATTCATCAAGTACCATCATAATATCACTACCAATGTTCATCTGAATTTGCATAGAATTTTCTGGACTCATAAAAAATTCTTGCCCGTTTAAGTGAGAATTAAAAGTTACACCATCATTTTCAATTTTTCTGATCTTAGCTAATGAAAAAACCTGAAATCCGCCTGAATCAGTTAAAATTGGCTTTGACCAATTCATAAACTTATGAAGTCCTCCCAATTTCTTAATTTCTTCAGAACCAGGTCGAAGCATTAGATGATAAGTATTTCCAAGAATTATATCAGGATTCAGTTGCTCAATTTCCGAATAACTCAAAGTCTTCATTGCGCCCTTAGTCGCGATGGGCATAAAACAAGGAGTTTGAATTTTACCTTTTCGAGTAAGTAATTCACCTCTTCGAGCTTTGTTCAATTTTACTTTAATTTGATACATATACTTCTATGCGATTATACACTAAAAAACTGCGTTTATCAAGCCATTCGCCATTTGACATTTTCCTAAATTATCAATAAGCTAAAAGTACAATTTAACAAAAAGGGGTGATTATGAGTGAAATTACTGGAGAAATGCGATTCGAAGATGTAACATTTGAGAAAGATCGAGTAAGAATTAAAGTGTTTGTTGGTATTGAAGAATATATCGACAGAAACGAAGAAAGATCTTCAGCTATTTATGACACCTTTACGCTTTCATTCAAAGAATTTTTTGAAATAGCACAACAAATTGCCACCCGACACCCACGACACCCAGCTATTCAAAGTTTTTTCAAAAATAACAGCTAAACCAAGGCCTGCTTTCAAAAAAAGCAGGCTTATTTATATTTAAAAATGTTTACAATAAAAACTTTGTTTTCACCGATAAAAAAACACTTAACAAAGTTAAGTGTTCAAATAGTTTACTATTCCAATTTACCTTACTGCCACTAATTGACCTGTAGTATCATAATAAGTAATATCATTAACTGGGACCATGCCAAGCTCTTGTACTTTTGTTGATAAATCAGTCATAGAACGCATTTCTATAGCCTGAACTTGAAGCTTCTCATTTTCACTAGCTAATTTCTCAATTTGATTCTCCAAATCACGCACCTGAAAGCCTTTAGCTGCAATATTATTAACTTCTGCCAAATAGACAACCATTGAACTAACAAAAAGACCAACCATCAAAAACAATAACGCTGACTTGGATATTTTTTTTAAATGTTTTTTAAAATTACAATTACGTGTGGGTTTCAAAGTTTGTGAATACTTTGTCATAATTATATTTTTTCTATCACGCGAAGCTTAGCGCTTCGGCTGCGGAAATTAGCTGTAATTTCCTCAGTGGACGGTGTGATAGGTTTCTTGTTTTTTATTTTTATTTTTGCTTGATGATTACATCGACATTCAGGAATTTCTGGCGGACAAATGCATTGCCTGGCTTCATGTCGAAAAAATTGTTTAACTATACGATCCTCTAATGAGTGAAAGGTGATCACTGCTAATTTCGAACCAGATTCCATTACTTCCAAAGCATCTGATAAAACCTTACGAACATTTGCTAACTCATTATTTACTTCCATTCTTAACGCTTGAAAAATTTTAGTTGCTGGATGAATTTTTGTTTTCTTTTTTGGTAATGTTCTAACTACTAATGAAACTAGTTCTAACGTTGTTTTGATCGGTTGATTCTTTCTTTCCAAAACTATTGCTTTGGCTAACCTTTTGGAAAATGGCTCCTCACCGTTTTCCCAAAATATTTTCACTAATCGTTCTTCAGAATATGTATTAATAATTTTTTCCGCAGTTAATTCATTTTCAAATGGACTAAAGCGCATGTCCAACGGTTCATTTACTTGAAAAGAAAATCCACGTCCTGAATCCTGGAGCTGATCTGAAGATAGACCAAGGTCAAGTAATATACCGTTAAATTGAGTAAATCGAGCATCATAAATTATTTTTTTTATTTGCAGATAAGATTCATTAACCAAAATGATTCTATTTTTATATTTAACTAATCTTTCTTTTGAACGTTTAATTGCTTCTGGATCCCAATCAAAACCAAGAAGCTTACCATTCGGTCCAGTTCTTTCTAGAATTGCTTCAGCATGTCCTCCTCCTCCAACTGTGCAATCAATAAAATTCTCATTTTTCTGAGGATTAAGCGCCTCAAGCACTTCATTTAGAAGTACTGGTTTGTGAACTGTCACATTATTACCAAATAAATATTAATTCTAAAATTTTTACTAATTGTTTAATCATACGGCCCGAGATTCTCAAGCTTCTTCCTCAATGTAATCAAGATTAACAATTTTTATCTTGAGTATCAGAGAATCGATCTTGAGTATCTTGATTTTTTTATTTTTATTTTTACTTTTTTTACTTTTAACTTTTACACTCCCAACTCACCAAGTTGTTCTGCAATATCATTACTATCTTTTTCTGTTTTGGCTTTGTAAATATCCCACTTAGCTTCATCCCAAATTTCCAAACGATTGTACAAACCAGCTATGACCACTTTTTTTTCTATACTGGAATATTTTCTTAAATAATCAGGTAAAATAATTCTTCCTTGACTATCAAGCCGAACGTCCATAGCTCCAGCCAACATCAAACGCGCAAAAGCCCGGCTATTGGCCTGGCTCGTTGGTAAAGAAGCTAATTTTTTTGCATAATCTGTCCATTCGGTTTTAGTATAAACAAAAAGACAATTATCCAAACCTCGAGTTACGACTGCTCCGGATTTTAAAGCACTTCTAAACTTAGCTGGTATTGCTAATCTGCCTTTGATATCAACTGAATAATTGTACTCACCAATAAACATAAAGATATTACTATCTTAAAAAACTTATTTAAAATGAAGAAATAGAGTTGTAGAACTTCCACAATTCCCCACTTTTCTTCACTTCGAATACATTATACCCCACCAGCAACCATTATTCAACACTTTTTGTGGATAACTATTTACCTTAAATAAGATAAAATCAACAGATGTAAAGTCAAATTTAGAAAATATATAATTAACTAATTTCAAATAAATAAAAAACCACTAACACAATTGTTAGTAGTTATTTTCCTTTTATCAAGTAATCCATCACGTGGATCACGTTTCCCAACTATGTTATGTTTGGTTCTTTCCCATACTTAGGAATAATAATCGTACCAATCTTAGCTGTTTTTAATTCTTTAAAACCAGTTTGCCAAACTTTTTCTAATTTTTCCTTTTCAGTTAGTTTCAACCAATTTTTTTTCAATTCAACTCCAACAATCGGAATATCTAAACTATAAGCCAAAGCATTAGCAGTAGTAATTCCAGTTCTCAAAGCTGAAAACTGACCAGGCCCTTGAACAACAATTATACCATTAAGATTAATTTTCCCACTTTTGCTTTTTATCAGTCTATCTATTTCTTTTAATAAAAGCTCAACTTGATGATATGGCTTTTCTACAACTTTTATTTTAGATATTTTTTCTTGCCCAACAGCCAAAGAAAATCTAGCATTATTCTCAGTTGAAATTAACAATATCATAAAAATTAATTATAAATTAAATGTTTTTCAATAGTAAGGATAATAAAAATTCTAAGCAATTATTTCCGTATAAGCACTTTCCAGTTTTCTTTTTTGCAATTTATCAATAACAATTATAGCACTTTCATCTTCCATAATTGCTTCAATAAAATTATCTGCTATATCTTTACGCAAATTATACTCATTATCACTGAGAACTGTATATCGTATATCCTTACCAATCTCTAACTCAAATTTCTGTAAACTCTCTTTGGCTTTAACAATATCAAGATCACCTATTATAACAATATCTGTTTCAGCTTTTTCATTGTCAACAAAAATACCAGAAAAAGCTAAATACTTAATATCACCTAAACGCCTGATCTTTTCAATCAATTTTTTTTCTAACAGCATTTTCCCTTTATTAAATAAATTGTTCAAATCCTGTAAAAACAAATTCTTAGTGTTCAAACTATAATACTTTTTTGTATTCAAGCCTTTCTTCACTTCTCCATCTTCAACCTTGGTTTCTTCAACCAAAATAATGCGTAAACTTACCAAATTATCTAATTCTCTACGAATTGAATTTATTAATGTATCTGTTAATCTGGTTAATTCTCGAACAAAAAATCTCTTCTCTGGATTGTCCAAAAAAACCTTTATCAGCTTAACTCTAGTCTTTGAACCAAAAAGTTGTTCAAACATATATTTTCCTTAATTGCCATTATCCCCTTGTTCATGGCCCAAATAGTTGATTATTTACTTTCATCTATAGTATAATATAGGTACTTAACTCTAGTCAAATATGGAATCAAATTACGACATTACTTTAAAAGAATTATACATACCGTCAAAACACGAAAAAGACACTTATTTGTGTGAAGATTTTATAATTTATCCCGAAGGAAAAGAAAAAAATGGTGGTTTTTTAATGGGTATTATTGAAATAAGAGCCAATGATTCCAAGGAAAGTGAAAAAATAATTCAAACGATAATCAACAGTTTGAAAGAAAATTATTATAACCAAATTAGCACTTCACCAGAACCCCACAAGTTAAACCTTGAAACTGTTTTTGAACACGCTCTACAAAAAACCAATGCCGCTATTGTTGAAATGATTCAAATTGGACACATCAACATAGTTTTTGAAAATTTAAATTATGTAATTGCTATTGCTAAACCAAATCAAACAAAGAAAGAAATTGATTTTATCTTTGCTCAGCAAGGATTAATCAATGTATATTTACTTCATAAGACAAAACAAAACAATTACAAAGTAATTAATATAGTAGACAATACACCGAAAGTTAAAGAAAATCAGACCGAAAATCTCAAAATATTTTCTTCAACAATCAACGGGAAAATTTTCCAGCACAATGCGCTTTACATGTGCTCTGAAATTTTCGGGAATTACATCCCAGCCCATAAAGTCAATAAAATCATTTCAACCAATGACTTATCCTCATCAATTGATTACTTTAAAAATCAAATTAACAATGTAAAAAACAACTCTTATCTTACTTATTGCGCCATTTTTATCAAAATGGAAGAAAAACGGCAAGTAAACGATCAACCAGTTTCCCAAAAATCACTTAACAACTTAATAGACACAACAGAAAAAACTGAAAGATTCTTATCTCAAACAACAACCATCAATGTTTTAAGTTACCTAAGAAAAGCTTTCTCTTGGTTAAAAAGCAAGAAAAACAGCCGAAATCTACGTTCACCAAAATCCAACTACAAAATAAAATTTGGAACAATAAAATACATACTTAATATTTTCAAAATTTTAGCAAAAAATATCAAGAAAACATTTGTTTTTGCAATAAATTTATTTAAAAAGAAAAAAAACAAACCAGCAGAAAAAACTGAATATACACCACAAATACCAAAACATAAATCATTTAACTTACCAAAAAACAATAAAGCAATTTTAATAATTTTAACTATAATAGTTGTTGTTTTTATCTCCGGCATATTTTGGATAAAACACAACAAACAAGTCAAACAAGAGCAAGCAGTTTATTCCGCCCAAATACAAAATGTAAAAAACTTAATTAACAATGCCCAAGTTAACCTTATATACAAAAACGAAAATGAAAGTTTAAAACTAATCAAAGAAGCTGAGGACATTATCAAATACTTACCTCAAGCAACAACTGATCAAAAAGCCAACTACACAGAACTAACGAGACAATCTGATAGCATAAAAAATAAACTCCTCCATATAACAAAAGTTACTCCGCAACTTGTTTCAGAAATAAAGGATAATGAAACTCCAATCAACTTAGCTGGAATGGAAATTATTGACGAAAAAGTTTATTTAAATAACCAAAACAACCAACTATATTCAGTAAATATCACCAATCAAAACACTAACAATGAAGGCCATTCTGACGTTGGTGATTTTAGATTTTCAGGAACTGAAGATGATAAATTAATTTACATTACTAACCAAAACAAACTAATTGAATACAATCAAAATTCTGGTAATTTCACAAATCTCTCTATTGACTGGGGTGAAAACTTAAATATTTCAGGCATTCAACTTTACAGCAACAACCTTTACGTCATTGACAATAACAATAAACAGATTTACAAGTGGCGAAGAAATGCTGATAATTATGGTAGCCGTAGTGAATGGTTATCCGATAAGGGAGACGCAGATCTTAGTCAAGCATCAAGCTTAACAATTGACGGCAATATTTATGTTGCCACAAACTCAGGACAACTATATAAATTTTTCACTGGATCAAAAGAAAATTTTACTCTAGCAACCATAGAACCTGAACTTACTCAAATCAAAAAAATCTACACAAATCCAGACATTAACAATATTTATCTTTTAGATGCAAATAGCAACCGAATAATTGCAGTTAACAAAGAAGGTGCTTTTATAGCTCAATACCAATTTGATTTATTAGATGCAAAAATCGCTGATTTTTCAATAACAAACAATAAACTGTACTTCATATCTGGAAATAAACTTTACCAAGCTGAATTATAAATAAAACAAAAAAGAGTCCCTTAAGGGACTCTTTTTTTATAAGAAAAATTCTTATTTCAAATTTACAGTAGCACCTGCATCCATAAGTTTCTTTTTCATTACTTCAGCTTCTTCTTTCTTTACAGCTTCCTTAATAACCTTAGGAGCACCGTCTACTAAATCTTTTGCTTCTTTCAAACCAAGACCGGTAATTTCTTTAACAGCCTTGATAACACCAATTTTATTTTCACCAACACCTGTTAATTCTACATCAAATTCACTTTTTTCTTCTACTTCTGCAACTGCAGCTGGCATAGCAGCCATAGCCATAGGAGCAGCAGCACTAACACCAAATTTATCTTCCAAAATCTCAACTAATTCAGCTAAATCCATAACTGACATTTTTTCAATTTCCTCAACTAAAGATTTAAATTTAGCAGGAACTTCTACATTCTTCTTTGTTTCAGCTTTTGTTTCTTCAGCAGCTGGAGCTGTTGTTTTTTCGTCTGACATATTATTCTATTTATCTAGTTATCTGGTTGTCTGGTTAACTAGTAAACAAGTAAACCAGCAAACTAGCGAACTATTTTATTTATTATCCTTAATTGCAGTTAACACACGTACTAAACCTCTTAAATTGCCTGATAGTACATTTACAAAACCAGAGATAGGCGCCTTCATAGAACCAACTACTTTAGCTAATAATTCTTCCTTACTTGGAAGATCTGCTAAAAATTTAACTTGTTCCATGGTAACTACAGCTCCATCTAAAACACCCCCACAAAAAGCAACTTGTTCATGCTTCTTGCCAAATGTTTTTAGAATTCTAGCTGGAGCGACTTCGTCATCTCGGCTAATAGCAACTGCTAAACTACCCTCCATAGCTTTTGTGTCAACTTCGCCTATACCAGCTTCTTGCAAAGCTCGTCTAAGTAAAGTTTTCTTGATCGCTACGAATTCGACATTCTCAGCCTTGCAATTTTCGCGCAAAGTTTGACTGTCGACTACGGTTAAACCTTCATGAGTAGCAATAACAACGCCTTTAGCTCCTTTGATTTTGTTTGACAAATCAGTAACAACTTTTTCTTTTAATTGTTTTGATTTCGGCATATAAATATTTATTTAATTATAAATAAACTTGTAAAACTTAGGACTTTCAATTTTTAATAAAAAATACGTCCTTCCATAGACGTAAAACAAAACTTGAATCAGTTGTTGTTTCCTCGGTAGGTCTTACTGCTCCCTTCGTCGCTTTTCGCTAAGAAGAAGATTTGCCCACTGTCTATGGATTTACATAAAAAGTATACATTAAAGATAAAATTATGTCAACATCGAGCAATTGGGTATAATAAAGCAAAAGGCACAGGTATAATAGAGAAAGACACTAAACTAA
>CAYSUN010000017.1:0-21956 GCA_964434235.1 uncultured Gammaproteobacteria bacterium
GGCTTCGCCTTTAAACGCACACACCAGCTTACGCTGGTGGTTTATTCTTCTAATAGAAAACACGCAAATATTATTTGCGTGTTGATGTACGTTAAGACCATACTAAATTCACCTCACTAAAAATCCTTGATGACTATCCTATGAATCAATCGTCCACTCCATTCATACTCTACTCCAAAACGTTGAAACGCACCGTTTACAAGTCTAGCAACCTTAGTTTCATCAGAATTCATAAAATAATCATCTGTCGTTAAACAACTTAAACTGAGTCCACCCAAACCATTTTCATTTTCAAATCGCAATTGTTCTTTCTTTTGCCAAAAAATCACATAATCACGATTTAGTTTACGAGCTCTGGCTTGAACAATTTCTTTGGCTTTTTCAAAATTATTCTCTTCAACTGCCCCAACTATAAAAAATCCTTGATTTCTCAACAAACTGAAGGCTCGATTCATTCGTTCAAACACATAGGCTAATTTTCTGTTCATAAGACCTCCTTATTGGTTGTCACTGGTAATAAACCTTTTCCCCAAATCGGAAATCAAAATACCTAATAGTTTGCAACTTTTCCTTAACACTTGGTTGACCAAGCAATGTATAAAGTCTACCGATCTGCTCATCAACCGTCAAATTTTGATTAAATTTTAATTCCGTGCCTTGTTCTGTTTTTATTGTTAATAGATTTTTTTGTTTTTCAATTTCAATCAAATTAAAATCTTCTTTTACGATATTTTTTGTTTGTTGATATAAATCAATTAAATAGTTTAAATCTTCAGAATTTATAACACTTCCACCAATTCGCACATCCACATTTTCTAAATCTCTTATGATCAAATAACCATCATTTTCTTCACAATACTCAATGGCTAAACCCGTTAAATCAAGATGATAACATAAATTATTTGTTAACCAATTAATAGCTGACTGCTTTTCTTTTAAAGTTATATCTACCTTGTTTGGCCATTTTTTTGTAATACTAAACTCTTCAAAATAATATTGAGCAAAAATTTTATTAGTAATTTTCTTTTTATTAAATAACCAATAATTATTATTTGAAAAAATTAAAAATGTTCTATCAAAACGATAATCATTTACCAATAATTCAAAATTTTGTCTATTTACTTTTTCTAATCCATTAATTTGCACTTCATTAATTCGAAAAACTGGAGAATAAAAAATTAGATACAAAATTGCTAATACAAAAACACACGCAAAACAACCTATCAATCTGGTATATTTTTTTTTCTTATTCTGTTGATCTTTCACTAAACGTGGATTTTTATAATCCATGTTTTTAAAATCTCTTTGATATTTTGAACTTATTTTTGACATGTTAAAAATTCCAAAAAATTAATTTATAACTCTTTTAATTTTAGGATTAATTCTCGTTACTACTTCGTAATTAATTGTATTAATTTTTTGGGCCAGTTCTTCTGCTGTTATTCGCTCCCCCATTTGTTCCCCAAGGAGTACAACTTCATTTTCCAATTTAACATTTTCTAAATGATTAATGTCAATTACACACATATTCATGCAAACTCTACCCAGCACGCGACATTTTTGCCCATTAATCAAAACTAAACCCAAGCTTGATAGTCCCCGATCATAACCATCCCAATAACCAATTGGTAAAATTGCAACTTTAGTTTTTACATTAATTTTTTCTGTTCGACCATAACTTACAGTTGATCCGGCTGACAATTCTTTTATATGGGCGATTTTCGTTTTCCAAGTTAAAACCGGTTTCAAATCAATCATAATCCCCTTTTGTTTAGCGCTAACTTTTGTTTCACTTGAACTCCAAAGTCCATACATACTTATACCTAACCGAATCATATCAAAGTGAGTTTCTGGAAAAATTATTGCAGCCGCACTACAAGCTGTATGTTTAAGAAAATCAGCAAAACCTTTCTTTTCAATATAATCAACTGCTAACTGGAACTTTTCCAACTGCTCAGCAGCAAATGAATAATCTGTTGTATCTTCAATATTTGCAAAATGAGTTGACACTCCAGCTAAAACTAAATTGTTATTCTGCAAAATTATTTCTAAATATTCGTCTAAATTTTCTTGCCAAATTCCTTGCCGTGAAGTACCAGTTTCTATTTTTAAATGAATAAACGCTTTTTTGTTTTTCAAATTTACAATCTCATTAAGTTTTTCAAGCGTTTCCAAATTAGTTACAACTTGATGAAACCCATTTTCAACGACTTCCTCTAACCTTTCAAGTAAAGTATAACCTAAAACTAAAACAATTCTTTGGTTCAGTTTTAACTGGTTGATTTGCAACGCTTCAGAAACTGAATCTACGGCCAACCAATCAACTTCAGATTGAATACATTGTGCGACCTCAATAAGTCCATGTCCATAGGCATTTGACTTTATCACACCAGCAATTTTAACCTTATCCCCCACTCTTTTGCGAAATTGTTTAATATTATGGATTAAATTTTCTTGGCTAATTTCTAGCCAAGTTCTTTGCTTATTCATAATGATATTTTAGCATAATAATCTTTGATCAACAAATAACAAAAACCGCTGTTTTTACAACGATTTTTGTATCTTTAGCTTTAATTTAAAATTTGTATTTAACCCTAATTATTTTCATCAATCCACCGAAAATCATTCTTCTAACTTTAAACTGTTATTTATAATTATTTCTTGATGAATTGTTGATTATCCATGTATGGTTGTAAAACTTCAGGAATTTTCACTTCTCCATCAGCCGTTTGATTAATTTCTAATAATGGAATTAAAAATCTAGGAGTAGCCACGACCGTATTATTCAAAGTATGACAGAATTTAACATTACCATCTTTATCTCGATAACGAAGATTTAATCGACGAGTTTGAAAATCTAATAAAGCAGAAGCACTGTGAGTTTCACTATAGCTATCACGACTTGGCATCCAAGTTTCAAGATCATTCATATAATATTTACCTTGTCCCATATCACCGGTACAAATATTCAAAACTCGATAAGGCATTTCAAGACTTTGTAAAAATTCTTTTGTGTTTTGAACTAGTTCAGCGTGCATTTTCATACTTTCCTGCTCATCATTTTTGCAAATTATAAATTGCTCAACTTTTAAGAATTGATGAACTCGATACAAACCTTGCGTGTCCTTGCCATAAGAACCAGCTTCACGCCGAAAACAAACAGAAAAACCAGCATAACGAAGGGGCAAATCTTCTTCATTCAAAATTTCATCTCGATGAAATGAAGCTATTGGCACTTCAGATGTTCCAACTAAATATTTATCATCTTTTTCCAAATAATAAACATCTTCTGCATCACCAGGAAAGTGTCCTGTACCCCAAAGGGCTGGTTCATTAACAATAACTGGCACACTCATCAATTTAAAACCTTTTCTTGAAATAAAATCTTCCGCATATTTAATAACAGCCGCCTCTAACCTAGCACCATCGCCTTTTAACAAATATGATCTTGTCCCACCGATTTTAGCTGCTCGTTCATTATCAATAATATCTAAATATTTTCCCAATTCCATGTGACTTTTTGGGACAAAATTAAACTTTGGAAGTTCTCCCCACTTTTCAATTTCCACATTTCCACTTTCATCAACACCAATCGGAGTTTTTTCGTGAACATACATTGGCACACGAAGTAAAAGATCATTCAATTCAGCCAATATTGGTTTTAATTTATCCTCAATCTCAGTTTGTACAGCACTAACCTCTTTCATTTCAGCTAAAGCTTTTTGCTTTTCTTCATTGGCCATTTCTGGTATTTGTTTAGAAACTAGATTTTTTCTAGCGCGAAGATCTTCAACTTTTTGCGCTAATTTTTTTCGTTTTTCATCCAGTTCAAGCAATTTATCAATATCAACTTTTATATTTTTTTGCCTTGCAACTTGTTTCATTTGCTCTTTATTTTCAAAAATGTATTTGATGTCTAGCATATTTTTTTAGTTTGATTATCCGCAAATATGCGGATTCGCCACTGGCGAAATAATTACCTAATTTTAAATTACAAAAGTTATCCCCAAGGGGAAATATTCCTAAAACTTTTAACTAAATAATTTATCATAGGTATTTTTATACTTAAATTATAGCAAAATCACAATTTTTGGCAAATAACCAATTCACAATGAAAAAACTATAATCATAGATTTAAGGTTAATATTCAATAATTAAAAAGATCCACTTTCCATAGTGAATCTTTTACAATATTAACTTAATTTATTCTTTATCTCTTGGTTTCATCAACGGGAACAAAACTACATCTCGTAAATTTTCCTGTTCAGTTAGTATTGTTAAAATTCGATCAATTCCCATTCCCCAGCCTGAAATTGGAGGCATACCATATTTCATAGAATCAACATACTCATAATCAACTTCCATGGCTTCTTCATCACCACCAGATTTTAGTTTAGCTTGTTCTTCAAACCTTTTTTGCTGATCAATAGGATCAACCAACTCAGAATAAGCTTTTAGAATTTCCCAACCATTAACCACTAATTGAAACTGATCAACAATTTCTGGGTCCTGATCATTACGACGAGCTAAAGGTTGTAAATCAATCGGATAATTATACAAGAAAACTGGACCAACCATTTTTGGTCGAGAAACTTTTTTGTAAAGATTATCTATCAACGTTGCTAAACCAACATTTTCCATATCCTCAAGTTCAATGTTATTTTTCTTTAAATCACGAACTAATTCTGCTGGATCGGTATATTTGGAAACATCTAAGCCACAATCTTTTTGAATAAGTTCAACATAATCAATCCTTTCCCATTTGCCACTAAAATCAACTTCTTTAACTTTTCCATCTTTTCCTGTAACTTTTATTTTCTTCGAAATTTTTAATTTATCAAAAATATAAGCAAACATTTTTTCTGTGAAATCCATGTTATCTTCATAACTCCAATAAGCGCAATAATGTTCAACATGAGTATGTTCTGGCAAATGTGATGGATCAATACCTTCATTTCGAAAAGCTTTACCAATTTCAAAAACTTTATCAAATCCACCAGTAATAACTTGTTTTAATGGTAATTCATGAGAGATTCTCAAGTAAACATCAATATCCAATCCATTGTTATGAGTTGCATATGGTCGAGCGTGAGCTCCAGTTGCACTGTGTAAAAGAGTTGGAGTTTCAACTTCGTAAAATCCTTCTTGCCAATAAAATTCACGCAAAGTTTTTATAAAATCACTGCGTAATTTAAATCGTTCCATTGTTTCTTCATTGGAAATCAAATCCAAATAGCGTTGTCGATATTTTGCTTCTACATCTTTTAGACCATGAAATTTTTCTGGCAATGGTTTTAAGGCTTTACCCAAAAATGTCCATTTGCTAACTAAAATTGTAAGCTCCCCTTTGTGAGTAGTAAAAATTTCACCTTCAACTCCAATAATATCACCAAGATCAAGAATTTTGGTCATTTCTTTGTATTCATCTTTGCCTAAATCATCTTGTCGAAAGGCAATTTGCATTCGACCAGAAAAGTCCATTAAATGCGCAAATGTTAATTTGCCCATATCTCTAAACATGACTATACGACCAGCTGTTTTTACTTTTTTGCCGTCATTCATTTCTTTGCACTCGGCCAGAGTTTGCTTTTTATCAAACTTTTCTGGATATGCTTGAATTCCCATTGATTTAATTTTTTCTAATTTTTGTAGGCGCACAGCCTCTTCATTTTGTTCCATAATAATTACAAGATGTACCAGATAACCCACAAGATATTACAAGATTACTCATTATAAATAAATCTTGTATACTCTTGTAAAAAATCTCGAATATCTCGTAGCATATTTATGCTAAAATTATACATTAATTATTTTTAAAAAGCAAAAAGCGACGCTAGAGAACGTCGCTTAATTTAATTTAGTCTATACTTTCGGATGGTCAGCTTAAAGTGGCAATACCTGATGAACGATCACGTGTGTAAAAAATGGCGGTTTTTCATTAGCTCGAATTCTAATTTCTTCCTTCAACTGATTAATTATCTTAACCAATTCCTGCGTATTATCTAACCGTACGTAACGCTCTTCAGATTGTAAAACACTACCGTTCCCACTCAAAACATGAAAAACCAGCAAATAATGACACATTCTACACCTCCGTTGTCTTAATTTTAGTTAACAAAAACATAGAATTCACATTTTTTATGCAGATATTACTTCAAAAACATACAACCGTAGCCAATCAATGTAAACCATAGAACTCATCAAAATCTTCCCCCATGCACGAAACTAATTCCGAAAAATCAACCACTTCATTTGCTTGACCTGCACTTTTTAGCCGATCATTGGCTTTGTTATGCAATCGCAAAAATTCGGTATCTTCTACCAAATCTTGTACCTGAAAAATTTTTGTTGTTTTGAAACTGCCCTGTTTCAGCTTATAACAAGCTGAACATTTTTCGCAAGCCAAAACGTGTTCACTTGCGCCAGGATAAATCAAAAATTTCATGTTTTCATGATCACATTTAGGGCATCTCATAATTACCTCCTTATTTCAGAATTATGAAAGCCACCTAATACTATTTGAAAGAACATAGAATAATAACATATAAATAAACAAGTGTCAATATTTTCTTTATAACAAAAAACACTAATCTTAGTGCTTTTCATTGATCTAAATTTTATTTACTTTATTTAATCTCCAAAATCTTGTACGAGATCAAACCTTTTGGCGCTTTAAACTCTACAGTTTGTCCTTTGGACTTGTACATAAAAGCTTGCCCAATTGGTGACTCATTAGAAATTCTGCCGTTAATTGGATCGGCTTCATTAAAACCAACCATAGTAAACTGTTTTTTATTACCTGATGCATCTTCTACTACGAAGGTTGTGCCAAGTCCAATTTCACTTTTTGAGGTAGAGATTTCCGACACTACCGCATTTTTTAAGGTTTCATCAATTTCTTTTACTTTAGCCATCATTAAACCTTGCTGATCTTTGGCATCATGATATTCAGCGTTTTCAGACAAATCTCCCATTTCCTTAGCTTGTTCAATTTTTTCAATAATCTCAGGCAACCGAATTTCTTTGATTTCTTTTAATTCTTGCTCAAGCTTTAATTTTCCTTCTTCAGTTAAAATAATTTGATTCATAAATAATTATAAAGTTGATAAAGTTAAAAGACTTACCCTGAACTTAACGTTTCATAGCGTTATAATTCGGGGTAAAAGTATAAGACTTACTCTTTTAATTTTCAACTTTTGTCTCAATAAATACAGGCCTTGCGACCTGAAAATGTGATTTATATTAATTAAATTTATTATAGCAAGATATAGTTCAAACAACAAACGTAAAAATAATTGTATTAATCTTTCACTTTAAAAGACTTTCTTTAATTACTTTTTTTATAATAACGAAAATACCAATTCATAAATTCGTAAGCAACCGGAGCTGCAATAGCACTTCCTTCTCCTCCCTCATCAACCAAAACTGTTACAACTAGCTCAGCATTATTATATGGAGCAAAACTGGTAAACCAAGAATGTGGATTTTCATCAGTTCCCCATTGTGCAGTTCCTGTTTTTCCAGCTGAAGTGACGGGTAATGAATTTAAAATTCGCGAACTGCCATTAGTAACTGATTGTCTCATGCCAGCTCGAATAATATCTATAGTTTTCCCTGCGACAAATTTTTCATTTAAGATTTCTGACTCAACAGTAATCATTTCCTTTTTTGACTGATCAAAATATCTATCAACTAATTGTGGTCTATATAAAGTTCCTCCATTAGCAAAGACAGCTGTAAAATTTGCAACTTGCAAAGGTGTAACTAAAACATCACCTTGGCCAATCGCCATGTGATAAGTATCTCCAATGTACCAAGGTTCATCTTTGGTTGCTACTTTCCAATCAGGATCTGGCAAAAAACCAGCTCTTTCATTTGGCAATTGAATATTTGTTTTCTGACCAAGTCCAAACATCTCCCCATAACTTTTCATTTTCCACGGTCCGAGACCTTCAAAATCTCCATATCCACCACCAATAATGTAAAAAAAGGTGTTAACAGAATCAGCCAAAGCCTTGCGCACATTTGTAACTCCATGACCACCAGCTTTCCAGTCTGGAAAAAACCAAGATCCTATCCTTACTCCACCAGTACTTAAAAATGAACTATTTTCATTAATAACTCCTTCTTCCAAAGCACCAGAAGCAATAACTGGTTTAATAGTTGAGCCAGATGGATATTCACCACTAATTACACGATTGAACAACGGTTTGTCTGGATCATTAAGCAAAGAAACAAATTTCTCATTACTTATGCCAAAAGAAAAATCATTATTGTTAAAACCTGGTAGACTAACAATCGCATAAACCTTGCCTGTTTGTGGATCCATAACTACAGCTGAAGCTCGTTTAGTTTTTAATTTCGCCAAATACTTTTCAAGAATTTCTTCCATCTTTGCTTGCATATTCAAGTCCAAAGCCAAAAATAAGTTATCACCCTTAACCATTTCATCTCGAGCAATAATTTTAATAGCTTTACCTGTTGAATCAACTTCAATTTGTTCTCTTCCGTATTTACCTCTTAATTGTTTTTCTAATATTGCTTCTATTCCCGTTTTACCAATATTATCATTTAGCAAATAACCTTGATCTTTTAGTGAGCCAAATTCTTCAGGACTTATTTTTCCTGGATAACCAAGCACATGCGACAAACTTTGGATTTGTAAACCTTGATAATTTGTAACATATTCTCTTTTTGGTGAAACTTCTATATTTATTCCTAAATAATTTGAACTTTGGATTCTCATTGCTAGCGCTTTTTCATAAGAAATTCCATCGACAACTAAAACTGGTTCAAAGTATTCTTTGGCTGTAATTTTTGTAGCTAAAACTTTGTCTAGTGATTCTTGATAATCAAATTCTGTAATATTTTCCTTCAACCAATTCAAAGCCTTTTCTCTGTCCTCATCTAAATTTTGGACAAGATCATACATTGTAATATAAACTGCAAAACTTGGAATGTTTTTCACCAAAGGGATCTCATTAGTATCATAAATTATTCCTCGCGGTGATATTAAAGTCATAGTTCTCAAACGATTTTTTTCTGCCAAACCATAATAATATTCTCCTCTTACTACTTGCAGATAAAACGCTTCCAGCAAAAGTAAAAATAAAACGCTTAAAATCACCAAGAAAAACATAACTAAACGTCGGTTACTAAGAGCAATTCCTAAATAGTTTTTTCCTGTTCTCGCCAAGTCTTCCTCTTTATAATCAATAAATGTTTCTTCTACCCATTCAATTTTTTTTCGATATTTAATATTTTTATCTTCAATTCCCAGCCCACCGCCAAGAAACAAAAAACCATCTTCTGGCACTTCTGTTTCAGGTTTTGCTTCTCTTTTTTTGAAAATCCACCAGCGCATAATTCTAATTAATTACGATTAAACTAATTTTTTGTTGTATCAATAAATACAGCTTTAAACCTTCGACTAAACATATTAAAAATAATATAAAAAATAAAAGCCAACAACAAACTGAATAAAACTTGCCAAAGCGCCCGATCCAAACTACTAATTGAAATTTGCTTAATCAAAAGCTTATCTTTAGTTCGAATAAAATACAAAACAATTGTATATAAATAAATATTAAAATTATAAATAACCGTGGCTGCCAAAGTTAATCCCAAAATAGAATACATAGATTTATTAGTAATCAGATGCTGATAAATTTTATAGACCAAATACATTGTTATTAATAAACAAATAGTCAAAGCTCCGAATGGTAAAGCTGAATAAATATCCAAAACAACTCCAAAAATGAAAGAATAAATTACACCAACATAAAACTTATTTAACATGGCTATAAAAATTAAAACCACCAATAATAGATTGATAGCTTTTAATTGCCCTGGCAAAACTGGAATAAAGGAAACTTGAAAACCAGTTACGAGCAACACGAGAATAAATTGTTTTAAAATTTTAATCATCTTGACTTTTAGGCATTAAAACATTAACCATATGAATTTTATTAAAGTCAACCATTGATTCCACCGTCGCCTCTTGAAACAATTCCTCAGGTTCATTAAAAATACTTTTAATTTGACCGATTACAATATTTGCTGGGATATTTTTTTCCAGCCCAGAAGTTACAACTACATCACCCTCTTTTATCATTTCAGTTTGAGGAATTAGTCGAATTTTTATTCCTAAACCAAATTCACCCTCAACAATTCCAATAGTTTTTGAACCATTTTGTATCCTCGATGCAACTTTGGACAAATCATCATTGATCAGCAAAACTACTGAGCTATTTTTCAAAACTTTATCAACTTTTCCAATCATCATATTTTGTTCAGCAATAACAGCTTGTCCCACTTCAACTCCACGCTTGCTTCCAACATTGATAATTATCGCATTTTGAGTATTATCAGAATTGCGTCCGACAACTTCTGCAACTTGAAAAGAAAAATCATTACTTTGAGTATACTCCAACTGCTCACGTAAAAAAACATTTTCTTCTTGTTCAACCAAAAACTGACTTTTTTCATTAATAAGAATCGCTAACTGATCTTTTAAGTCTTTATTTTCTTTTATTAATTCTTGTTTTTCTTTTAAATTTAAATATACATTACCAACCCAACTGGAACTTTTATAAATTGTGGAATAAATCGGGGCACTAGCTCGGACAAACAAATTCTCTATTGGTTTAAGCAATCCTGTGTAATGCAAAAAAAGCAGTAGAAAAACTACTACCGATGCTACAACTATCATTTTTGATGACTTGCGATAAAATATCATAATTTAAAAACTTTATCTGACAACTTTCTCCTCATTGGCTGAAGGCAGTAAAACATGTTCCAAAAGTTTTTCATCATCAAGCAATAAATTAATTCCTCGAATAGTACAAGTAGTTGGGTCATCAGAAACACGAACTGGGATTTCAGTTTCTTTGCTAATTGTTTTATCAATACCTTTAAGCAAAGCACCACCACCACACAAAACAATTCCTCTTTCATAAATATCCGCTACTAATTCTGGCGGAGTTACTTCTAAAACACTTTTTATAGCATCAACAATTTGGTGAACTGATGAAGCTAAAGCCTCTCTAACTTGATAATCATTAATAATAATTTCACGTGGCAAACCAGAAATCAAATCACGGCCACGCATTTCAATCGTCGCTGATTCTCCTTGTTCAAAAGATGAACCAATTTTCTTTTTTATTTCTTCAGCAATTTTTTCACCAATTAAAAGATTAAAATGATCTCTAGCGTAGACAATAATATTCTTATTCATATCCTCACCAGCTAATTTCAAAGATTTCCAAATAACCACACCATGCAAAGAGATTACTGCAATTTCCGTTTTTCCACCACCTAAATTTATAAGCATACTGCCAGAAGCATCATGAACTGGTAATCTTGCGCCAATCGCGGCGGCCATTATCTCTTCAACTAAATAAACTTTACCAGCGCCAGCGCCCAAAGCTGCATCTTCCACCGCTTTTTTCTCTACTTCAGTAACATCCAGCGGAATGCCAATAATTACACTTGGTCTAGCCGTAAAATTAAAATTTTCTTGAAAAATTTTATCAAAAAAATACTTTAACATTTTTTCCGTAACTTCAAAATCAGAAATTACTCCGCGAAGTAAAGGGTATGATAAAGTAATATAAGCTGGATTTTTGCCAATCATTTTTCGAGCATCCTCCCCCACTGCAATAATTTGATCCAATCGATTATTAACTGCTACCACTGATGGTTCACGAATAATAATTCCTTTGTCTTGTAAACAAATAACTGTATTGGCAGTTCCAAGATCAATACCTATTTTTTTTGAAAATCTATTAAAAAATTGTCGCAACATAATTATTTTAATTTCTCAATCACCTCGCTAATTTTAATTAATTCAGTTTTGTCTTCGTTCCTTTTCTTGTATTCAACACTATCTTGTTCTAATGTTTTTCCACTAACCAATATTCTATAAGGAATACCGATTAAATCACTATCATTTAATTTAACCCCAGCTGATTCGTCTCGATCGTCAAATAGAACTTCAACACCAGCTTCAGTTAACTCTTGATACAATTTTTCGGCTGTAGATTTAATTTTATCGTCTTTCCCTAGGAAAAGCAAATGGACCTTAAAAGGAGCAATTGCCTCTGGCCAAACAATACCTTTATCATCATGATGAATTTCCACGACTGTACCTAAAACTCGTGATGGACCAATTCCATAACAACCCATCATAACTTCTTTTTGCGTTCCATCTTCATCTGTATACTTAAAATCAAAAGCACTGGAATATTTGTTTTTTAATGGAAATATATTACCCACTTCAATGGCTTTGGCTTCTCTAATTTCACCTCCACACTTTGGACATTTGTCACCAACTTTTAATTCACAGATTTCATTATTTTGAGCAAAATCACAAAGTTCACAATAAAAAACTGTGTCTTCACCAAATTCTGTAAAAACTTGAAATTCATGTGAATATTTAGAAAAATCACCACCTGAAGCTTCAACAATTTTTGCTGGTAAACCACAACGTTTAAAAAACTTCAAATATGCAACCTTGGCTTTTTCATAATACTCATTAAGATCTTTTTCATCTCGATGAAAACTATATAAATCTTTCATACTAAACTCAAGACCACGGAGCAAACCAGATTTGGCTCTTGGTTCATTACGAAATTTATCTTGGATTTGATAAACCATAACTGGTAAATCTTTGTATGATTTTACAAACTTTTGAACTAAAGGAGTTACTATTTCTTCATGTGTCCAGCCTAAACCAAAGTCTTTTTCACTTCTACCTTTGAATTGAAACATAACCTCAGGTCCTGGTTCTGTCCAGCGTCCAGTTTTTTGCCAATTTTCTTTTGGTGTCAAAGCTGGCATTAAAATTTCTTGTCCATCAATAGCATCCATTTCCTGTCTAACTATATTTTTAATTTTATCCAAAACTTTTAGACCTAAAGGTAAATATGAATAAGCTCCGGCCATTAGTTTGTCGACAAAACCAGCCTTGATCAATAAACCAGCATTGATACTGACTTCATCCTTTGGTGCATCTTTAATTGTTTTTGTAAATAATTTTGATTGTCGCATAATTTAAATGAGTAAACAAGTATTAAGTGTTAAGCCTGCCTACCGGTAGGCAGGTGTCAAGTGAATAAATATTAAATGTTAAACGTTAAACGATAAATAAAAAAAGTTAAAAGTATTAAGTAAATCTATAATATTCGTAATCCGTAAATTCGTAACCAATTCGTAATTTGTAATTTCGTAATTTGTAATCTTTAAATACTAAACTCCATCCAAATTCCACATTAATTAATGCGAGATTTGGGCAGAGCCCCGATGAACATCGGGGCGTGCTAGATATGCGTCGTATTAAAAAGAAAATTCCTTTGTGTTTTATTTTGACAATCTATTCTGCTTCTTCTTCAATCAGTTTTAGAAATTTCTCAAAGTCTTCTTTTCCCCATCCAGGATAAAATTGTTCTCTAACTTCTTGTTCTCCTTTTCCTTCAATATACTCTTGCACTTCTTTAATCATATATCTTCCTCCTCCTTTTTGATCATTTTCAGCTCTTTTATAAAGATCAATTTTATCTAAAATATCATAGTGAGTTGGTCTTGTTGATTTTTCAGACTGACCAATGCCTTGTTTTGGTGTTTCCATAGTTTTTTTTAGTTTAATTATAATTTGTAATTCGTAGATTAGTAGCTAATTCGTAATTTGTAATTTCGTAATTCTTAATTCATTATTCATTTTCATTCGTAATACTCGTAACCATTTGTAATTTGTTTTTGCCCCCCCCCTAGCGCTTCTTATACGAAATAAAAAACAACTCAATAAACCCAGTAAAAATAACCACAATCATGAGCAACCACCAAGTCAAATATCTTTGGGATTGTAATAACAAAGCAACTAAGGCAATAAAAGTAAAAAGCAAAGCTTGGCGAAAAGCCAAATTCAATGATTTATGCGGAACTTCGTCTTTTTTGAAAAATTTTACTCTAACCAAAAAACCAATCAACATAAATGTACCCAAAGACGCCAAAGCAAAACTTAAATAAAAAAACAGTAATCCCAACCAACCTGACTCAAATGGATTGATTAAAACCAAAACCGCAATCCAAGTCAACCAACATATTGTTGTACAAATTGATAAAATTACTGAATATTTACTGATTGTCATATGAAATAAATATAGCCATCTCAAAATTAAGGAGGCTGTTAACTATTTAATTTTACCATTAATATACTGGTCTTTCAATAGAAGTTTGAACAATATTAACCCGTTTAACAGTATTCTGCCCAAACTTTGTATTTATTTGACTTATTATATCATTTTTCTTGAAATTTAGCTCTTGAGCAATAATAGAATTCTTAGCTTCCAGTTTTAGAATCTGTTTTTTCAGTGAAACAGCCCTAGCCAGTTCCCTACCTTTTTTTCCCCATAAATTCTGAATAACCACGCCCACAAACTCCACAACCAAACCAGACTGGATCTGTCCAGCCAGCGAACCTTTGACCATCCGTGTACTAAATATTTTTGAAAGACTGTCCATACAAATTAAAGCAAATAACAATAAATAATTCTAAATTTTTCGATGTTCGCAAATGTCCTTAAAATCGCAATTACCACAAATAAACGAACTCGGATTTGGCTCAAATTCTTGATTTTTTATTTTTTCTATATTTTCCAAAAATTTTGTTTTTAATTTTTCTTTATCTTTTTCCTTGCCCAAAAATGAAGCTTGCGTTCCGTCTTCTAAATAATAATAAGTTAATTTCTCAAGTTTTAAATTCAAAACTTCTTCTCCAGCAATTTGATAAAATAACAACTGCCGACGATCATCAGTTGAAAGTTTTTCTTTGGCTTTACCAGTTTTGTAATCAATAATTTCAACCTTACCATTTCCCAAATCATCAATTCGATCAATTCTTCCACTGAAATAATAGTTACCTAACTTTAATTTAAATGGTTGCTCCAACACTTTGACTTGCGGTTTATCTTTGATAAATTTATGATAAAATTTTTGCAATAAATCCTTGCCCTTTTTCTTGTAATTTATCTTTTGCTTTTCATCTTCATACCAATCATCTTGCCAGTTTTCTTCATAAAGTTCATAAAGCCTATCAATGGCTAATATTTTGTTTGATTGATCATCAGAATTTTGGATAAATAAATTTTGTTGTAAATTTAAACCAGTTAAATAGCTTTCTTCTAAAAATTTTTGCAAAGTATTGTGAATTGTTGAACCAAAAGAAAAATAATGACTTCCAAAAGTTGGAATTTTTAGAACATTAGCGAATTTATATTTAAGTGGACAAGTTTCATAAGTTTGCATTTGCGAAAAACTAAAACGCTTTGGCACTTCGTAAACAAATTCAGCTTTCTGCTTCACCGTTTCAACTTTATTAAAATCAACATCTGCGTTTTGTAAATTTTCATCTTTAGCATAACCAAGCTCAGTTAAAAATCTAGATATTTTTTTTGTTCTAGCTCCGCCATAATTTTCTGCTGAAGTAAAAAATAAACCTTTTTTCGCTCTAGTCATAGCCACATAAAAAAGTCTTCTTTCTTCCTGAACATGAAAATCTTCGATTGGTAAATTTTCTTTAATTAAACTATCTGGAATTTCTATTGCTTCTTTTCTTTCGTCAGTTGGGAATTTTCGATCCACTAAACTACCAATAAAAACATAATCAAATTCTAAACCTTTGGAACTATGAACCGTCATTATTTTGACCATATCAGGACCAGTTTCCACATCAAAAGACAATTTCCCAGTTTCACCTGAATCAACTTCCATATTTAATAGTTCAATTAAATCAGCTGTCCGAGCATTTTCATATGAAGCTTCAAACTCTTGAATTTTCTTGTAAAATTGCTGAACAAAACTGAGTTGCTCTTTGGCCTTGGCTGATTCTAAAGCCTTTAAATATTCCAAATAACCTGAATCATATAAAAAACTTAATAAAATTTCTGATGGTTTTTTATTTTGAGCTTGAACTGTATCTTTTTCTATTTGACCTAAAAGCTTATTCACCATTAAAACAGTTTTTTCATTTATATCAGAAATCACGCTAACCTGCTTCATGGCTTCAAAAATCGAAACTGCTTTGCGTTTAGCATAATGCACTATCTTAACAATTTGTTCTGGCTTTATTTGTAAAAATGGTAAATTCAAAATCCGATAAACAGCTGAACTTTCATGATAATTATCTAATAATTTCAAATAACTAACCATATCCACCACAACTGATTTATTGTACAAACCACGCATAGCCAAAAATTGATATGGTATTTGGGCTTGTTCTAAATAATTTATAAAAACATTAGCACTATCATTAGCGCGGACAAGAATCGCAAAATCTGACCAATTACAATTATCTTTTTTTTGAAGTTCAATAATCTTTTGCACAACGGCCTGAGCTTCATCTTCATTAGTTGGCAAATGTAAATGTTCGATAATCCCCTTTTCGCTTACGTGTGAATTTAATTTTTTATCAATACCCAACTGTTCTTCCAAACGATTAGGATTATTTTGTTTAATAAAATTATGCGATAAATCTAAAATTTCTTGAGTTGAACGATAGTTTTCAGTTAAAACAACTTCTTTTGAATCAGGGAAATCTTTTTTGAACTGCATGATATTAGAAATTGAAGCTCCGCGAAACTTGTAAATACTTTGGTCATCATCTCCAACAACTGTAATATTATTTTTTGGTTTAGCTAAAAGTTTTATCAATTCATACTGCACATAATTTGTATCTTGAAATTCATCGACCAAAATATATTTGAATTGTTGGCTATATTTCTCCAAAATTAATGGCCGATCTTTGAAAAGTTTAATTGCATAATTTATCAAATCTGCAAAATCTAAACTTTCATTATCAATTAAAATTTGCTGGTAAGTATGATAAGCCTTGGCAACTTCTTCAATTCGAAGAATTTCTTGCTTTTCCAATTCCTGACGCTTGGAATCTTCAACTTTGGACAAATCAATTTTTTTTATGAAATCAATTGAATCACAGTTTAATTTTATTTCCTCAGCATATTTCAAATAATCTTCTGGATAGATTCCCTCATCTTTACATCGAGAAAAATGTTTTATTAAAGCGTGAATAAATTTAGTTGGATTGCCCATTGGTCGATAATAATCCAAATCAAACTTATCCAAATTTTTACGAATCAAAAGCCAAGTTTCTGTTTGATCAAGTAATTTATAATTATTGGATAAACCAATATCAAAAGCATGTCGCTTTAGGACTTTATCGCAAAAAGCATGAAAAGTAGAAATCCATAAATCAACATAACCATATGGCAACATTCTATCTACTCTTTCTTCCATTTCTTCAGCTGCCTTTTCCGTAAAAGTTAACGCTAAAAGTTCATCGACGTTAACATTTTTTTCGGTAATTAACCAAGCTATTCGAGCTGTAATTACTCGAGTTTTTCCGGTCCCTGCTCCAGCCACAATTAACTGCGGACCTTCACCATGGGAAATGGCTAATTTTTGCGCTTTGTTTGACTCTGAAATTAAACTCATATGTTCATATTTTACCATGAGCATATTCTTAACTCAAGGTCTTGATTGATTAAACAAAATAGTGTTACAATTTCATAGTTGGTAGTAAGTTATATTTAATCATCATTTACGGAGGAAGGAAAATGCCGAGACATGAAGAAGGAAGATTTTGCTCTCACACAGATGAAAATGGTGAAATTTGCGGAAAACTGATGGTTGAAAAATTAGTTTTTTGGCATTGCCCAGTTTGCGGATCAGCTGAAAAAATCCCCCCAGAAATGATCGAAGCCAAAATCCGCAAAGGTTTTCTTCCTCGAAGAGTTAACCTCAGCCGACAAAATGTTTTGTGCCAAGAGGGTGTTTCTGTAATTTCCTAAAAAGATCACAAAAAGTGGCTCCACGAAGCCACTTCTTTATTTTTAAATTTAATTATATTTTCAAAAACTATAATACAGACTGAATTGTTTTTAGTGCCTCAGGAAATAACGGGACAAACACTTGCCCGATTATCAGTAAAACCTTGGACACAACAGAAATGGACATTTGCCACAAAAGCCAATCATTAAGCGGATATTTTAATAGAAAATGTAAAATTATCGCTAACATGAAAATACCTTGAACAAGTCCAAGTATTAGGCCAAGCATTCTATCAAAAGACGAAACAAGTGGTAAAACTGTAATAATCTTGAATATTTTTCCAAGCAACCAAAATAAAAAACTAACAACTTTTATCGTAACTGAAAAAATTAAAATAAATGCAATAATATTAGAAAAATTATTATCCCCAAACCAGCTCGTTAGAATTGGATAATATCGACTGGCCACAATCACAGCCACAATAATTCCAATAATTGAACCCAAAGATTCTAAAAACCCTTTTTTAAAACCAAAAAGTCCCATTATTAAAATCATGCCAAGTAAAATGTAGTCTAGTGAAACCATATGGTAATATTATAACATAAAATAAGAAAACAAGAAATCAACAAATCAAGAAATCAATAAATCATTTAAACACTTAATCACGGAACATGGAGCAACTACTTGAACAGATTTAGTGCTACCAACTCTTACCGCATCTCTTAGGGTGCGCAAAACTTAAAACAAAATTAAAAAAGCAGCAAAATTACTCATCACCTGCCCGCCGGCAGGCTTATTTACTTAACACTTAATACTTAACACTTACTTTTAACTTTTAATTTTTCTTACTAAAAAAGCACCCTTACGTATTACGTAAAAGTGCTATGCGAACTTACTTTATATCAGGTACAATGCGGGACAGAATCCATGGATCCATTGTCCTAAATTTCATAATCCTTTTCACTTCAGTCAAACGAACCCGTTCATCATAAACATCGCCCCAAAGACGATTTGATTCACGAACAAGATGTTTGATTGTATACATCAGCTTAATTTGTGGCAACTTAACCATATACGCTACAACATTTTTTGCTTCAATTTCATTAAAGATACTGAGTTCATGCTCTGCGTATTGATCTACCAAAATTGTCCTAAACCGCTGAACCAAAGTTCCAGCTTTTTGTTCCTTAACCTGAATCACATTCTCAGTTCTGGTAATTTCTTCTTGGTCAAAATTTTGCTGACTGACAGCATTCAGTGAACCTACAAAAAACGAAATAATCAATACGACACATGCAACACATGCAAGAACGCTACACGCAAATGACAGGGCTCCACGGAATGTTGGAACAGAAGAATCTTCTTCGATATAGCCCAATTCCAACCATTTCCGATAATCTTTTCCCTGAGACCAGAAAACAGTAAACAAAACTACCAGTATTCCAGCCATAATCAAACTAAACATCGCTAACCTCCTTTGGCTGAACTACTTCTGGAATTTGAATTTCAGGAATTTTAACTTCTTGAATATCGTCAACAAACACATTCAAAATCCAAGGAGAAGTTTTGCGATATCTCATTCTCTTATAAATATCTTCTAACTTGATCCGATTATCATAACAAGCGGAAGTTAGTTTCCCAATTTGCTCAACCAACTCCTGAGCACCTTGGCTAGCTTGAATTTCTGGATAATTAATCCAAAAATACTCAACTTCAGTGGGTGAAATTTTGGCAAAAATTTCTTTTTCATGTTCAGGGTATTTTTCAACCAACAGACCGGCAAACTCAATTGAAAGTTCACTTGCTTGCTGATTACGAACACCAATCACTTCACTGACTTGACTAAGCTCCAGCTGATCCATTTTTTGTTCTGTATTAGCTTTAAGAGTCTTATTTATTCCAACAATAACCCAGATACTAAGGACCAACATCGCAAACCATCGAATAAAACCAAAAAATTCAAGGGTTGACCCCAAATTTTGCAATTTATTTTCTGCTTCAGTTTTTTCTAACTTCTTTGTTGTTTTTCTGATGAAATAATAGCAGACGCCAATAACCAAAATCAACAGACCATAAAAAATAAAATGAAACATCCTTTCCTCCTAGTAATTATCACAAAGTTCATTAAAATCATCAGACAATGATGGAACCCAAATATATAACAACCTAGACGTTTCTCTCTCTCTTAACTCTTTACACAATTTGTCTTTTTCATCTTCCAACTTTGTTACTTTTCCCTTCTTGGTAAAAAAGTCCTTTACCAAACGAAAGGCTTCTTGATCTTCATTGTCAATATAAGTCAACAAAAAAGAATACTCCTCAGCTGTTGCAATGTCTTGTCCAGTAACTTCTTTGTTCTGATCTTGCAAATATTTAGCTAAACGAAGAGAAGCGCTTCCTTGTGCAGATTGAGCAATTCTCATATCATTTTTTACAAGCACATCCAGCTTTGTAATTTTATCGGATTGAATCACTGCCCCAGTTAAAAAACCGACACAAATAACTACATTTACGATAAACAAAGCAATTAAAATTGAAAAAAACCAGTCATTGGAAACTTTAGGTTTTGAATAATTATCAGAAATAATTAAATAAACTAATGAACCAAGACAAATAGCCAAAAATAACATAGGACCCTCCTAGTTTTAATTCAAACTTCTTGATAATCTAGTCTTTGTCAAAGATCTAATATTCAACAATAAATGATATCAGAATATCTATAAAATGTCAATCACATCGTTAAAACCTCAAATTATAATGAAACAATATACTTAATATTCAATAAATTTAGAGAACAATCATTAAATATACAAAAAACACCCCAACGCTTTGCGTTAAGGTGTTTCACATATCAATTACAAGTATTCAACCTACAAAGGGGATCATAAACTTCAAGTTCTATACCCTTTTTTTGTAATTGATGAGGAATATCCTCTACTGTGGACAACCAAATACCTTGATTATCGCTTTCGAACTTAAGCCAGTCAAGCCGAAGTTTTTCTCGCTCATCGTCAATCTTATATTGCAGTTGATATGGTCTATCAACATAAAAAGGAATACCAATTGAACGCTCTTCTTCAGTAAAATATCGGCTAATAACCTCATTGCGACTAAGGCTTGCTAATTCTGCTACTGAAACACTTAACCCTTTATCGCGTTGAAAAAAATAAGACACATCCATATATGCTTTTTGCTGATCAGCCATATCGTCCATCAAAATAACCAAACTATCTACTACGTGTTCCTTTCTTTCTTCTAATATCCCTATATGAGGAATATCAACTAAAATCTTAAAAATGATAAAAATCCCAAGAAAAATTCCTGCCAATCCAGCAAATTCTTCTTTTCCCTTCCACGCAGTTGCAATAATCAATAACACCAAACACAAGCCCAATAAAATATATCCAAGCATGATTCCTCCAGTTTTTCAGGTTATTAAAAAGCTCAAAACTTATTCGAAACTATTCAAGCGACACTCCAAGCTCCCTAGCTTTTTCTTTTTGCTCATCAAAGAAATCAGATCCATTAATAAAGAAAATACTGTAATTATTTTCTTCAAAATGATCAAAAGCCTTTTTTACAATTTCCCTTTGCTCATCAATTTCCTTTTGAAGAACGAAAACTCCTTCCACTAAGGAAAGTGTTTCTTCGTCACCATCAATTCCATACTTAATAACCATTTGATCTCGGTTAAGCTTTGTCAATTCTGACAACATAACTTTTTGTTCTTTCTTGTGTTCAAGATAACTTGCCAACGTCATAAAAGCGACTTGCTGCTTAAGTAAACTCAATTCCAGTCCAGGCAAAGAGCTTTCAACAGTTGCCTTGTCTTGCTTTAGCATATTTGTGTTTGCAAGATTGCCCAAAAAATAAATGATAAAAGAAAAAATTACCAAGGCAACAACAAATAGATTTAATCGATCCGTAAACAGACGAATCAGAAAAAAACAAAAACAAGCAACAACTAAAATAACGGAAATCATGGTATTCCTCCATTGTGAACGAACAGTTATCTGACAAAAAATGATAACACACATTGTTTTTTTTGTCAATGTGGTGTACAGTTAACCTTCAAGGGTAACACATTTAGGGGCTAAATTTAGATATTTTTC
>CAYSUN010000018.1:0-21715 GCA_964434235.1 uncultured Gammaproteobacteria bacterium
TTTGAGCCGGAAAGATAGAAACCACCAGCTGTATAGCTGGTGGTTTTCATTAGGAGAATGCCATAAATAAAAATATTTGTGTTGTTGGCGGTCCGATAATTCAAAAAGTGGATGCTGTTTTACAACTTGTGCCAATTGGTCAAGGTTTGAACTTGCGCCTAAAAATAAAATAAATTTTTGGATTGTGAATATTTCTGGGCACGGCTTTGTTTGTTTAATTGGTGATGATGATCCAAGTTTAGCCTTGAAGGAAATTACTAAATTGACGTTTACTTTGTAAAATCCAGAAAATACTCCGTTGTAAATTAACAGCGGAGTTTTTATTTTGATTGACAGTAGAAGCATTTAGTATTATAATATTTTGAAAAGTTCAATTTATGGAGGCTATTATGAAATATGCAGACATGGTCCAAAAAAGTAAGTTTTTGAGCTTGATTCTTCGGCATGATCCAGCCAGATTTAACGTGATGCTTGATGATAATGGTTTTGCTGATGTAACTCAAGTCTTGGCCGTTACGGGTTTAACCAAGTCAGAATTGTATTGTGTTGTGGCTAACAATGATAAGCAAAGATTTTCTTTTAGTTCTGATAAACAAAAGATTCGAGCAGTACAAGGACATTCAATTAAAGTTGATTTGCAATTAACTGAAAAAATTCCGCCTGAAACATTATTTCATGGTACAGCTAAGCAAAATGTACATTCAATTGTAAGTAATGGAATAAATAAGGGCGAGCGTAATTATGTTCATTTATCAGCTGATGTTGGCACAGCCCAAAAGGTTGGGCAACGGCATGGTGAGCCAGTAGTTCTGATTATTTTGGCAGGAGCAATGCAAAGAGCTGGTTATCGATTTTATCAGTCTGAAAATGGAATCTGGCTAACTGAAAAAATTCCTCCAAAATTCATTCAAGGATAAACTGAGAAAAAATAACAACCGAGCTAATATAGCTAGGTTGTTTTATTTTTAATTATTTGATTTTAAGTTTATTACCAGCCACCACCTCCACCACCGCCACCTCCTCCGCCAGAAAAGCCTCTTCCGCCAGAGCCTGATTTTGTACCAACGCTACTGGATATAGAATGAGAAATGCTTGATAAACTGTTGGTCATTTTTTCAGCATTAAAACTACCTAAAGTTGAACCAATGTACCAAGCTGGCATGTAATTATTGTAAAAATCTTGGCCATAAATAAGTTCCATTTTTTTGATCCAAATTTTGGTCATGCCAAAAGCAATAGCGTATGGTAGAAATTTTTCAAAGATATTTTCTTTTTCGTAAAATTCTTGGCGGTATTTTTCTGCTACGTTCATATAATGTTTAAAACATTCAATCTCCCATTTGCTTTCTGCACCTTTTAGTGTTTTTTGGGTCATTAAAAAACCAAAAACAAACAATATGATACCCGAAATAGATCCAGCAGAACCAACAAAAAAGTTTTTTTCAATCATTCGTAAAGAAAGAAAAAAAACAAAAACTGCCATTACTGAAAGACCAGCCTTGAATTTAAAACCTTTATCAGTGAAAAATTCTTTATCAATCAAATCTTTTTTTATTTTATTTTTTAAAATCAAAATATTTTTTGGCATTGTTTTTTTGAGGGAAGACAAAAGTACTTCTTGTTGACCTTCAAAAATGTTTGAAAATAATTGTTTCTCAGTTGGGCTTATTTCGTCTCGGCTTTTGTTTTGTTTGATTAACTTAAAATCTGGTTTGTCTTTGACCAAACCAAGAACTTTCTTTTTATCAATTTGTTCAATTTTTATTAAACCTTTAACTGCAAAATTAATAATAGAAGCAGTAATCGAGTCATTACTAAAAGAACCATCGTTTCTGATTGTGATAGCTTCTAATATTGATAAATCTTTGGGTGGTTCGTAAAGCGCAATAATCGTTTTGTTTATTTTTGGATCTTTTCCGTGTTTTGTCCAAAGCCAAAAACAAACAATGAAAGTAATGATTGGTAAAATTAAGGCCCAAAGGTATGAAGATAAATTTGATCTTTCCCAAATGGTCAACGTTGGAGGTTGAAAAATGTTTTTTGGAAAAGTAATGGAAGCAGTTAAACCATTTTTTGGATCAAGTTTTGAATCGGCTGTTATTTGCAAAGTATTCGCATCAAGCCACTTATAATTTGCACCAGAGCTTTCCGTGTCCCCGTATGGCCCGACATAATAATAAAGGTGTGTGTTTTTTTCAGTAATCGATTTTGGAAAATGGATTAAGGCTGAAAATTTATCGATTTGTAAATCCCAAAAATTACCACTTAAATTCCAATATAATTCATCAGTATTTTCCTGAAAGCGGATAGCATTTTTTACATTGTAAGTAATTTTATAATAGTTAAGATCTTGAACAGTTTTGTTTGGGTCGCCAATTTTCCAAGTGATTGTGTTATCTGAAAGGTTTTTTGATTCTGAATGTGGTAGATTATTACCTTTAAAATCAGTTATGCTTAATAGTTTTATTGGAGTACTAATTGATTCTTCGGGTGTCTTTGTTTTTGTCGGCAAAACTCGGAAGATGCCATGTTTATTTGTGCAGGCTGGACAGTCGGCAGTTATTCTTTCAGTTATTGTTAAACTAGAGTCTAAATTAACAATAATGTCAGATTGAAAATCTTTAATATACCAGTTGCCACCGGGACTGGCGTTGGCGCTAAGGGGGATAAATAAAACAAGTAAGAAAATGATAGTAATTATTTTTTTAGTCATATTTATGTTTTGTTTAAATCCTATTATTGTTTTTTTATTATATATTTTTTTTCTATGTAAGGCAATTTTTGTATAATTTTGCAATATTTTTGTCCTTAACAATTTATTAAATTTGTGCTAAACTTTTGCTTGTAAAGTTAATGCAAAATATTGAATTTTGTGATACACTTTGATTATTAAATAATTTTATAATTAAAAATATGATTTGGGCTTATACTTTGGTTAGTGTTTTTGTGGTTAGTTTAATTTCCCTTGTTGGTGTTCTTTCTTTAGTGGCTAATAAAAATTGGCTACAGCACATACTTTTATATTTAGTCAGTTTTTCCGTGGGAGCGCTTCTTGGGGATGTGTTTATTCACATTATTCCGCATATTGCCGAGGGGCGTGGCTTTACTTTTGGCATGGGCTTGAATTTTTTATTGGGAATTATTTTATTTTTTATAATTGAAAAATTTGTTCATTGGCATCATTGTCACAAAGCTGAGCATACACACAAGATAAAACCAATGGCTTATACTAATTTAATTGGTGATGGTTTTCATAATTTTCTTGATGGTGTAATCATTGCCTCCAGTTTTATGGTTAGCGTTCCGGTTGGAATTGCTACTACTATAGCGGTTATCCTTCACGAAATTCCTCAAGAGATAGGTGATTTTGGAGTTCTAATTTATGCTGGCTTTAAAACTAAAACTGCACTTATATTTAATTTCGCTTCTGCTTTATTGGCCGTTATCGGAGCGATTGTAACGTTAGTTGTTTTACAAAACGTCGAAGGTCTTGAAACAATAATGTTGGCAATTGCTGGTGGCGGATTTATTTATATTGCTGGATCAGATCTTATACCTGAATTGCACAAAGAAGCTTGTTCTAGGTGTGGTGCTTTTTTTCAATTAATGTTTATTGTTTTTGGTATGGCTATTATGGCTTTATTGTTATTGATTGAATAACAACTTTTTGAGTTTTGTTTATTTTTTTATCAGCCGTCAAACCGTCAGTGTTCCCTGATGGTTTTCTGATAATTTTTTACAATGGTTTTTAAGAAGTTATTGCTTTCGTTTATAGTCGTTAATTGGTAAAATGACATAAATATTGAGAATGATGCGTATTATTAATGTAATCATATTTTCATAAAATTAGGAGGTCTTTTGATTTAAACAATAATTATTAGTATGAAAAAATTATTTAATTTTCTGAAGCAACACAAAATAATTACTATTTGTGTAATTTTAGCTATAGCTGGTGTTGCTTTTTTTGTTTTTAGAAGCATGTCAACTTCAGAAATGGATACTCGTTATGTATCTTCAACGATTGAAAAAGGCGTTCTTTTAAGCACCATTTCTGGTTCTGGTCAAGTTTCAGCTTTAAATCAAGTTAGTATTAAGCCAAAAGCTTCGGGGGATGTTACTTATGTTAATGTTAAGTCTGGTGATGTTGTTAAGGCTGGTACCATAATTGCTGGTCTTGATAGTCGAGATGCCTATAATCAAGTAAAAGTAGCGGAGACCAATCTGCAAACTGCTCAGCTAGAAATGGAAGAATTACAAAGTCCAACAGACGAGTATACCTTGCTCCAAGCTGAACACGCTGTTCAGGATGCTCAAGCTTCTTTGGATAAATTAATTAGAGATCAGGCAAAAGATCAACAATCTTATTTAGATGATATTGATGAAGCAGAAGATAATTTATTAGATGCTTACGATGATACTTATAATGAAATTTGCGATATTTTTTTAGACCTGCCAGACATTATGGGCTATATAAATATGACTTTATATGGTGATGATATTTCTGACAGTCAAACTCAGTTAAATCATAGCCGTAATGACGATGCTTTGGTGAATTCATTTTTGCCTAAACATGATTCAGAAAAATATGTTTTCAAAAGTTATATTAATAGTTGTGAAAGTAGTTGTGATTTAGCGAAAGATGATTATGACGATATTTTAACTATTTATAAAAATATTGATCGTGATGCTGACAGTAAAGACATTGAGGATTTACTTGAGCAATTAATTTTAACATTAAAGAAAATATCCACAGCTTTAAAAAATGAACTCAATTTGCTGGATATTTGGGTTGAATACAGAAATGAGCATGATCTAGCAGTTTATTCTTTGGTTACTCAATATCAAAGTCAGCTTAGTAGTTATTTGTCAAACATAAACAGTCATTTATCAAGTGCCATTAGTCAGCAAAGTAGTATTGAATCGGAAAAAGATAATATTATTACTGCTCAAGAGAATATAACAGAAAGTGAAATTTCTGCTCCTTTGGATTTGGCATCTTCGGAGTGTAGCCTTGAAGAGAAAGAGCAGAAATTAGCAGATTTAAAGTTTGGTGCAACTGAAATTGAAATTAGAAATAAGGAATTATCATTGTGGCAAAAGGGAAATTCATTGTTAGAAGCACAACAAAATTTAGCTGATTACACGATTAGGGCACCATTTGATGGTCAGATTGTTACTCTTAATATTGCTAAGGGCGATAGCGTTGGTTCGTCCACTGAAGTGGCAGTAATTATTACGGAGCAAATGATTGCTGAAATTACCTTGAATGAAATTGACGCTGCTCAAGTTCAAGTTGGGCAATCAGCAACTTTGACTTTTGATGCTTTGCCTGATTTAGCCATTACAGGTTCTGTTGTGGAAATTGACTCTCTTGGAACTGTAAGTTCTGGGGTGGTTAGTTATGGAGTTAAGATTGCTTTTGATGTGCAAGATAAAAAAATCAAATCAGGTATGAGTGTTAGCGTTGATATTATCACAGAATCAAAAGTTAATGTTCTTTTAGCTCCAATTAGTGCTGTAAAAAGTTCTGGAGCTAACAGTTATGTAGAAGTATTAGTTGACGGCAATGTTGAGAAGAAGTCAGTTACAGTTGGATCTAGTAGTGATACTATGGTGGAAATTGTAAGCGGTTTAGAAGAAGGAGAATCTATCATTACTCAAATTATTAGTGCACAATCTATAAGCAGTGCTACAACTTCAACGCAAAAAACATCTTCAAACAATGATCGGACAGGTGGAGGTATGATGTTTTTACGATAATACAATATGATTAAATGTGAAAATGTAACAAAAATTTATAAAACTGGCGATGTTGATCTTCAGGTTTTGAAAAATGTTAGTTTTACAATTAACAAAGGTGAATTTGTTTCAATTATTGGTCCTTCTGGATCTGGTAAGTCGACTTTGATGCATATTTTAGGAGCTTTGGATAAACCAAGTTTTGGTAAATATTATTTTGATGAAAAAGACATTTCGGAATTGTCAGAAAACCAACTAGCGGAAATTCGCTCACGTAAAATAGGATTTGTTTTTCAGTCATTTAATTTATTGTCGAGAGCAACAGTAATGCGAAATGTTATTTTGCCACTGCTTTATGATAGTAAAATACCGAAAGAAGAAAGACAAAAAAGAGCGGAAGAAGCCTTGCTTGCGGTTGGTTTAGAAAAAGATCGTTGGCAACATTTATCTAATCAATTATCTGGCGGACAAATGCAACGCGTGGCAATTGCTAGGGCCTTGGTTAATGATCCAGAATTAATTTTAGCTGATGAACCAACTGGTAATCTAGATTCAAAAACTGGGGATATAGTGCTAGAAACTTTTAAAAAATTAAATAAAGAAAAGGGACATACCATTATTTTAATTACTCATGAACGTTATGTTGCTGAACACACGGATAGAATAATTGAAATAAAAGATGGGGCAATTGTTCAAGATGGAGCTTTGCGAAAAAGTATTTTAAAAGAAAAATAAAACAATATATGCTTTTAATTGATTTAATCGAAGAAACATATTTTTCATTGTCAGCCAATCGGTCAAGATCAATTTTGACGATCTTGGGTATTGTGATTGGAATTGGTTCAGTGATTGCTATGATTTCAATTGGGCAAGGAGCAGCGAAAAATATTGAAACTAATATTCAATCTTTGGGTTCTAATCTTTTAGTTGTCATGCCTGGTTCTCAACGAGGTGTTGGCTCGGTCGTTCGTGGCGGAATGGGCTCAGCTACTACTTTAACTTTGGAAGATTCAAATTCAATTGCTGATCAAATACAGTTTGTAGAGTCAGTTGCTCCAACGGTCTCTAGCCGAAAACAGATTAAAACAAAAGTTGGGACAAATACAAATACAAGTATTTATGGTGTTAACGAAACTTATGGTGTTATAAAAAATATAGAACTTGAATCTGGTAGTTTTGTTAGTAATTTACAAATTGACAAGGTTTCCAAAGTGGCTGTTTTAGGTCCAACTACCAGGGATGATTTGTTCGGAGAGGGATTTGATGCTGTTGGCCAAAAAATTAAAATTGATAGTTTAGAGTTCACGGTCATTGGGGTAACCTTAAGCAAGGGTGGATCAAGTATGGGTAGTTCAGATGATATTGTTTATGTGCCAATTGCTACTGCACAAAGGTATTTTACCGGTAATAATGCTGTTAGTAATATTAATGTGCAGGTTTCAGAAGCTGACCTTATGACATCTGTACAGGAGGAGGTTACTAGTCTTATTTTGCAAAGACATAATATTAGTGACCCATTGCAAGCTGATTTCAGTATTATGAATCAAGCTGAAGTAATGGACGCTATGACTTCGGTCACAGATACGCTAACTTTATTACTCGGTGCGATTGCTGGAATTTCTTTGCTTGTTGGAGGTATTGGTATTATGAATATGATGCTCACGACTGTAACCGAAAGAACTCGTGAGATTGGTTTACGAAAATCTCTAGGGGCAAAAAGTGCAGATATAAGCAATCAATTTTTAGGTGAATCAGTTGCCTTGACTTTCATTGGTGGAATTATAGGAATTCTTCTAGGTTGGTTGGCTTCTTTAGCTATAACCAAATTTAGTGGTACGACGACTGAGGTAAGTAGCTACTCGGTTATATTAGCTTTCAGTGTTTCCGCAGCTATTGGAATTATTTTTGGCTATTATCCATCTCGGCGAGCAGCTAAATTAAATCCGATTGAAGCTTTGCGATATGAGTAAAGTAATTTAATAAAAAATAAATATATTTATATGAAAATTTTTCGTTACTTATTTATTGCTTTAATATTATTAAACGTAACAGCTTGTACAAAATTGGAAAAAGTTACGGAAAATAATTCTAATGAGGTTGAGAAAACTGAAAATTTAGCTGATTCAAATAATGCAAAGGGACAATTCCCAGTTTTAGAAAATGCCCAAAAATTATCATTAGAAGAATTGTCTGAAGGTTTGTTTATCCAAGTTTTCGGACAGGATAATGGGGACGGTACCATTGTTGCTCAACGGATTTTAGTGGCAGAAAAGGAAGCACTTTTTTCAGAGATAAATAACCGTGTAGATAGACCGGTCCCGGCAAATGAGCCAGAAGATTCTGCTGATCCGAACATTCAAAGACCTGCTAATGGTACTGATCGTTTCCCCGCTATGGAAAATATGACAGAAGAAGAAAAGGCTACGTTGAGAGCAAATATGCAATCAAGGGGTGGATTTGGTGGTGGTAAAATGGGTTCGACTGGCAAACAAGCGACAAGAGTAAATGGTCGATTATTAAAAGTTAATAATAATATTTTAATAATAAAAGTTGAAACCGGTTCACAATTAGTATTTGTTGATGAAAATACAAATATAGAGAAAATAATAGAATAATTTTAAAGTAATATTAAAACAATAAAAAAATTAAAAGCCCCTACCTTTTATAAAGGCGGGGGCTTGTTTTTAAAATTCAGCTTGTCGAATTTGTGAAGGTACGTAGACACGCATCATTGGTGAAGTGATATAGTCGATTCCCAGTTGTTCGACTGACCGTCTTTCTTCGTCGTCACCGATAAATACATAAATTCTTTTTGTGACCTTGTAGTCCAAGATTTCAAGAATTTCTGTCAATTCCTTATTTAGCAAACTGACATCAACTGCTCGCAATCTGTTTTGTTCTTCATCAAGATCATAAATTCGAAGGTGAGTAGCCATTCTTATGGTTGGAGCCGTAATTTCATTATGGTTTTCATCAACAAGAATAGCTTGAACTTCTCGAGACAAAGTAGTTTCTGGCCTTTTGAAGTTTACGTGGACTTCTTGTCCAATAAACAAGTTTTGGTTTTTCAAGAATTGAGTAACTTTGCTTTTGATAGTTCGTCTAACTGGTCGATAAGATAAACTACTGTGAACTGTTTCAATTGTTACTAGGCAGGTTGCTGTGTGTCCATCGGAAAAAGTAGTTAAATCCTTGATTGAGCGTACGCCAGCAATTTTGTTGATAATGTTTTTAATTTCATCAACAAGGTTTTTATCTATTGAACGTGCTAGCAAAACACCTAGGGCGTTGTTGGTTAATTCTTTGGATGTTTTGAAAACTAAAAATGCAACAAATAGTCCAAGTCCATATTCAATTAGGCCACCAATAACTGGAGTGGCTTGGGGTAGAATTTCACCGATCGAATAAATTAATCCGAATTTAATAATAAAGCCAATAAATGTAGCAAGTTCAATTCTCCCATCACTTAGGGTTTCATGTCCATCTGCGATAATGCTGGTCATGCCAGCTTTTTTTCCAACTTTGATTTGATATCGGCCAATAAACATTGACATTATTGTGCTGAGGCCAGTTGCCAAAAGAACTCCGAAAAAAGCACCAGAAGAAATCATCGTTTGTTCAATTTTTGGCAACAGCCACTCTTCGACATTTGGACGAATTAAATTATCAAGTGCTGGCCATAAAGAAATTAATCCAGAAATAGATTTGGTTACTGTTGCATAAACCAAAACCATCAAAGCTAGACCAACACCAAGAACCAAAATTGACTCAATCCTTTTTCTGCCCATTGGATATTCAGCAGATTTTGGTTTACTTGCTAGATAAATTCCAAAGAACATAACTAGCCCAACTTCAACCAAATCTGACAGATTGTGAAAAGCATCAGCGATCAAGGCTGGTGAGTTAACCCATTGTCCGATCCCCATTTTCAAACCAAACTTGATGATATAGACCACTCCAACGATGATCATTGTCAGCCAAGGTGACCAGAGAAGTTCTTTATTGAACTTTTTCATTTTATCACCTCTAAGCTGTGATTAAAGTTGGTGTTGGTGAGTAATTCAAAACTTGAACTGTGTGACTGCCAAAAACAACATCATCAGCAATCGACATTACGATCAAGTTACAATCATTGTCTAGCGCGCTTTGAGCAATTCCTTCAGCAATAACTCTTGGAAAAACAGAAGTAATATGCATTTCATAGGGGATATTTTGTTTTTCGCAAAATTCCCGTAGAAAGTTTTCTGTTTCTCTGGCATTCGGAACCATATGTTCGTGCCAAGTTTCAGGCTTTAGGCCTTGCTTGGGTCTTGTGGTATGAAAAAAAACAAGAGTGGAACTGGTTTTTTGAGCAATCGCTGTTGCGATTGGTAATGCTTTTAAGGTAGTATCAAGTCTGCCGAATGGCAAAAGAATTTTTTTGTAATTGTGCTCATCAAATTTAGTTTCATCATGCGGAGCTAAAACAAAAAAGATTTTTTTTGATGGGGCATTTGATTCTTTTAGAGCAACAGAGTTGCTCACTAAAATACCTTCAGGTTGATTGAGAATAGAATCAATAATTTCGATGCCAGGAATAGCAACTTGAAGCCTTTGCTTTTGGATTTCCACAAAAGTTTGGCACTCAGTTGTCAGTGTTGGTAGGTGAGTGCTTCCAGGATAAATAGCAATTGGTAGATCCAAAACGCCAGCCAAATCTTTGGCATAAGCAACTTCTCGTTCTTTTCTGACACTGAGTAGAATAATTTTTTTCAATTCTTGAATAGTAGGCATGGAACCTCCAAAGTTAGCTTAATTAAGATGTTAAAGAACATTAGATTATAGCTTATAGTTAGACTTTTGTCAAGGTGCGAAGGTGAATCGTTAAGCTTAAAATTTGATGGGATAAGTTTTTTAAAAAGTCATATATTTAAATATAATAATCAATAATAAAATTATGCTGAATGTGCAATTCTTAAAAAATGGATTTAATGATTTAATAATAAAAATAACGCTGTTTGCGTTATTTTTTTATACTAATCAATTGAGGGAATTTTGGTTTTATTTAATTAAAAAGTTAAACAAAAAACCTGTAAAAATAATACCGATTGCAACGATTGAGGCAAAGATAATAATCAGTTTAGTTTTCATTACTTTTTTCAAAATCATAAATTCTGGTAAAGATAAAGCAGTAACCGCCATCATAAAGGCAAGGGATGTGCCGATGGCTACGCCTTTTTCAGTTAGAGCACTAACTAGAGGAATAACACCAGCTGCATTGGAGTACAAGGGGATACCAATTAACACTGATACGGGTACAGCGTACCATTTGTCCGCACCAGCATATTGAGCTAAAAAGTCGGCAGGTATATAACCATGAATTCAAGCACCAACACCTACGCCAATTAAAATATATGGCCAAATCTTTTTTAGTATGTCCCGAGTGTAAGTTTGAGCAAAATGTACTCTTTGTGGCCAGCTTATTTTTGGTAGCTGTTGGGAGTTTTTTGTTTGATTATTTCTTATAAAATCAGACAATAAATGTTCTACTGGTAGCCTCTGAATAATTAAGCCTGAAACGATGGCAATTATTAATCCGCTAGCAATATATATACCTGCAATTTTCCAACCAAACAGACTGAACAAAAGTACTAATGCGATTTCATTAATCATTGGCGAGGCGACTAAAAAAAAGTAACACCGAGCGGAACTCCAGCTTCGATAAAACCTAAAAATAATGGTAATGCACTACATGAACAAAAAGGTGTGACTATACCAAGCAATGCAGCTAAAATGTTTCCAATAAAGTTGTGCTTTTTTGATAAAAAAGAGCGTATTTTTTCTGGTGGTACAAACGATCTAATGATTGAAACTGTAAAAATAATAATTATAAGTAGAATAAATATTTTTATCGTATCAAAAATGAAAAAATTAACTGCGTCAGCTAATAACGTTTTGGGAACGATATTAAAAATTGAATAAGTTAGCCAGTCGGCCAATAGTTGGATTGGATAGAACATATTATTTTTGGCAATTACAACCACCTGAGCAGTGGCTAGTTGGTTGTTCTTCTGTTTTTGATTTATTCAAATTATGGGATGTTAGCATAGTTTCAATCTCAGTAATGTCAGGTATCCGGCCATAGCTTAAAATTTGATCATCCACGACCAAAGCTGGAGTGCTCATAATTCCGTATTTTATAATTAAATTAATGTCTGAAATTTTTTCGATTGTAACGTTGAGGTTTAATCTTTTTATTGCTTCTTGTGTGTTAAGCTCTAGTTTTTTACAATTAGAGCAACCTGCGCCTAAAATTTTAATTATCATATTATTTTTGATTTAAAAAAGATTGTAAGTTTATTAGTTGTTGATTGATTGTTTTATTATTTAATTTATAAAATACTTTTAAACCTTGTTTGTTAGACTCGATTAAGTCTGTTTCACTTAAAATTTTTAAATGATGGGAAGTTAGGTTTTGGCGTAAATTCAAAGCTGGCCAAATTTCGCAAACACATTTCGGGCCATCTTTTAAAAGATATAAAATCCTCAGCCTGTTTTTATCAGAAATTATTTTTAGTAACTTAGTCATTTCGTTAAAGTCTTTTAATGATTTTTTCATAATTAAAGGGTTAGATTGTATATCAACGTGCATTGATATAGATGATTGTATATGAATAAAAAGATTTATTCAAGAGTTTAAAAAAATGATAATACTATATATAATACTTTAATTGTGCGTCAAAAAGGTATAAATAAAATTGGTAGATATTTATGCCCTATCCAAAGTATGTTGCGATTATTTATTTTATCACGATCCAAAGAAATTGCACTTTGAAATTAAACCTCAAACACTGCTACACGTTTTATTAACCCATAGATTTTAATTCGAATCATCAACAATGTTTGCGACTAAAATAATAAAGGTTTATTGATAATTATTTAGACAAGGTTAGGCTTCGCTTAAAGTATTTCAAAAGACTCCAGTATACCCGGAGTCTTTTAACTTTTAGTGCTTTTTGACTTGTTTATTTTGCGAAGTTTTTATTTCTAGAGTTTTTCGTTAAATATTTTTTTCTAAGTCTGACGCTTTTTGGTGTAACCTCCAAGTATTCATCATCTTTCATAATTCCCAAACCTTTTTCAATAGTAACCTCTATTGGAGGGGTTAGGTTAATAGCATCGTCAGAGCCAGAAGCTCTCATATTGGTTAATTGTTTACCTTTGATTGGATTTACTTCCATATCATTACCTTTTGTTACATTACCAATGACCATTCCTTCATAAACCTCAACATTTGCTCCAATATATAGAGAACCACGACTTTGTAAATTAAAAAGTGAATAGCCCAAAGCTTTGCCAGTAACCATAGAAATCATTGAACCAGTATCAACTTTATCTATTTCCCCAGCGTATTGTTGAAAACCAATCATTCGACTACAAAAAATTCCTTCGCCTCGAGTATCAACCACAAATTCTGTTCGATAGCCGAGTAATCCTCTAATCGGTATTTCAAAAATTAGTCTAGTTCTACCATTTTTAGAAGACATACCAGTAATCAAGCCTTTTCTTTTGGCCATTTTCTCAATAATGGTTCCAGCTAAAACATCAGGAACATCGATTGTTACTTCTTCGTAAGGTTCTTGTTTTTTACCATTAACTTCTTTAATAATAACTGTTGGTTGAGAAACTTGTAATTCGTAATTTTCGCGTCGCATATTTTCTAACAAAATAGCAATATGCAATTCTCCTCGGCCAAGTACTTTGTAATATGTAGTTTCGGAAAAATCAATTTTTAAGCCTACGTTAACTTCTAATTCTTTTTCTAATCTTTCTTTTAATTTACTATTAGTAACGTGTTTTCCTTCTCGGCCAGCGAATGGTGAATCATTAACAAAAAAGTTTAAAGAGATAGTTGGTTCATCAATATCAATGTGAGGTAATGGTTCTTGATTTTCATTTTCACAAATTGTTTCGCCAATAAAAATATTTGGTAACCCAGCAATCATTACAATGTCACCAGCTTTTGCTTCAGTTACATCTTTTCGTTCAATGCCGTGGAAGGTAAATAATTTTGTTATTTTTCCAGTTCTTTTTTCACCAGTTTGATCAATTACTACAACTTTTTGTGCCTGCGTAATTTTACCTTCGTAAATTCTCGCAATGGCTAATCTACCTAAAAAGTTATCGTAAGCAAGATTAAATGGTTGAATACGTAATTCTTTATTTTCATTTTCAGCTGAATTTGCTGGTTTAACATAATCTAAAATAGTATCTAAAATAGGTTTTAAATCAACTTCTTTGTCCGCCATATTTTTTTTGGCTAAACCATATTTGGCGACAGCGTAAAGGATAGGAAATTTTAATTGCTCATCATTAGCTTCAAGATCAAGAAATAGTTCGTAAATCATTTCTTCAACTTCTTCTACTCGGGCAGCTGGTTTGTCAATTTTGTTAATAATTACAATCGGCTTTAAGCCTAATTCAAGAGATTTTTTTAACACAAATCTAGTTTGGGGCATTGGACCTTCTTGAGCATCAACAACCAAAAGTACAGAATCAATAGATCTTAATATTCGTTCGACTTCTGAACCAAAATCAGCGTGACCTGGGGTGTCAACGATATTTATTTTTGTATCTTTATAAATCACAGAGGTGTTTTTTGAATAAATAGTAATACCCCTTTCTTGCTCTAGTTTATCGCTGTCCATACTTTGACCTTCTGAAGCCATACCAGTTTGTTTCATTAAGGCATCAGTCAAAGCAGTTTTGCCATGATCAACGTGAGCGATGATTGCAATATTTCTGATTTCCATATTTTATAATATTTATAATTATTTTAACTTATTTTTCACTTAACACTTTAAGGTAATCAACTTAATCAACTCAATAAACTTAATCAACTTTTTATTACTTACCATTTTTTCCTTTGTCCTGAACTTGCTTTTGCTTGTCTGCCATAACCACCATAGCCGGAACTTCTACTTGAAGAGTAATTGCTCTTTTTCCATTGTGGTCGGCCAGTTCTTCGTTTGCTGGAAAAAGAATTTTGTGATTTATTATTGCTTCTAAGGTTTGAAAATTCTTCTCCGCTTTTTACTAGTTTAATCGGTTTTTTTATTAAATTTTCAATGGCTGTTAATTTGTATTTTTGGTCAGGTTCAACAAAAGCCATAGCCTTACCACTTTTACCAGCTCGTCCAGTTCGCCCAATTCTGTGTACATAATCTTCTGCGCTTTCTGGTAAATCAAAATTAACAACTAAAGAAATGTCATTAACATCAATACCTCTAGCTGCTACATCAGTAGCAACTAAAATTCTATATTGGCCTGATTTAAATCCGTCTAAAGCTTTTTTTCTTTGAGCTAAAGATCTGTTTGAGTGCATTTCAATAGCCGAGAAACGATTATCTCTTAAAGTTAAAGCAACCTTTTTAGCTTTGAACTTTGTTCGAGTAAAAACTAAAACGCTACCTTCATTTTCTTTAAGTATTTTTTCTAAATAACTTTGTTTGCGGTTTTGTGAAACAATGTAAGCTTCTTGTTTAATGTTTTGCGCGCTTGTGCCAGATGGAGCTACTTGAATTTTTTTCGGTTCGGTCATGTATTCCTTTGTTAACGAAGCAATCTCATTAGGCATGGTAGCTGAAAAAAGCATGGTTTGTTTTTTTTGTGGCATTAAACTTAAAATAGCTCTAATCTGAGGCATAAAACCAATGTCCAACATTCTGTCTGCTTCATCAAGTACAACTAAACTTACTCTTGTGACATCACAATTATTTCGGTGTAAATGATCAATCATTCGACCTGGTGTGGCAATAATAATATCAGGATTTCTTTGTAATGATTTTTTTTGAGGAAAAGAAGAAACGCCACCGATTAAAAGGGCAGTTCTTATTCCAAATGGTCGTCCCAAATTTGAAAGCACTTCATTAACTTGAATAGCTAGTTCTCTGGTAGGTAACATAATTACACATTTACCTTTTTTCTTTCGAACTTGTTCAATGGCTGGTAAACCAAAAGCTAAGGTTTTGCCAGTACCAGTTTGGGCAATACCTAAAATGTCTTTGCCTTCTAAACCAAAAGCAATACATCTTTCTTGAATAGGTGTAGGATAAATTATATTTTGTGATTCTAAGATCTTTAGAAGATCAACAGAAACACCTAGATCACCAAAGGTGACCGCATTCTCTTGTTTCATAATATTTTTTGTAACCCGATTTCCAGCTAGGTCACAAATATGAGACAAAAGTGGTTCGAGTTATTACTTCCCAAAATGGAAAGCAATCTTTTTAAGAACTAAAGTATACTACTAATCCAAAACATTGTCAAGCTTAAAAAATATTTATTGAATTTTTGTTGTAATTTAAAAATAAGACAACCACAGATGTTTCTGTGGTTGTGATTAGAAGAATAAACCACCAGCGTAAGCTGGTGGTTTATTCTTCTAAAAAGAAACTTGAACAATTCAAGTCAGATAAAGTTATACTTAACAAAGCACATGAGGACGCAAAGAAAGATAAATCTTCAAAAGAAGAAACAAGAAGCACTTTTTTAACAGGTTTGGGACGGGAAATTGCAAATATTCTTTTTAATAAGTCGTACAACAAGACAAATGTAGAAAACAAAATAAACACCATTGGAATTGATAATTTTTCCGACAAGACACTTTCTGATGACGACAAGAAAAAATTTGAGGCAATAAGCAAAAGTGAAGCAGAAAAAAATCAATCTGCACTTCCAAAATTAACACCTATTAATTTCACCCTTCTATTCACACGAGTAAAATCCTTGCTAGATAAAAAGGTTGTTTCGGAATTACTAGAAAGATTAAAAGACCCCGAAGATAAAGACGGCGGACTTGATGAAGAACTTAATAATTGGGTAAAGCAGGGATTCGATATCCATAAAGCAAAAAATCAATTTAAAAAATGTCTTTTTTGCGAAAATAATCTAAATCAAAATTTTTTTGATTCATTGGCACGGCATTTTAGCAAGGATTATGAGGATTTACAGAACTCTATTGAGTTTCTTATTAAGGATTTAAAAAAGGAAAGGACAGAAAATATTTCTGAAAAAAATATTGAACTATATTTTGATCTAAGAAATAGCTATGAAACTAAAGCAAAGGAATACAATGAGATAGTTAAAAAACAGAATGATTGGCTTAATCATTCTGAGACATGGTTAGAGCAAAAATATAAAAACCCCTTTGATCCTGACATTCCAGAAATGGTCGAGGCTCCTGAAGACTACACAAATTTATTAAATAAAACAATTGATGAGCTTAATGAGATTATTTCAAAACATAATCTAAGAGTAAAAAATCATAATACAGAAGTAACAAGTGCTAGAGAAAAACTTGAACTGCACTCAATTGCCGTTGCTCTATCTGAGCAAGATTATAAAAAAATGGGGAACGAAGTAAAAGAAGCTGAAAAAAAAGAAAAAGAAGCACTTGAAGCAATCAACAAAAATAATTCTGAAATTTCAGAATTGGAAAAACAAACTTCGAATATCGGAAAAGCAATAAAAGATATAAACAAGCACTTGAAAGAATTTTTTGGCAGAGAGGAAATCAAACTTGAACTAGACGGTGATAAAAAAGGATATACGATAAAAAGAGACGGGCAACCCGCAAAAAATTTAAGTGAGGGAGAAAAAACTGCAATAGCTTTTTCATATTTTGTTGTAAAAGTCGGCGAGGGTGATTTTGATAAATCAAATGGTATTATTTTTATTGATGATCCAATATCTAGTTTTGATTCAAATTTTATTTATCATTGTTTTTCATTGATAAACACACATTTCAAAGAAGTCGGGCAACTCTTTATTTCCACACATAATTTTCAACTTTTCAATTTAGTGAAAGAATGGTTTATCAACAAGAATAATCATGCAAGAAAAGACAATGAAAAACCAAAGACAAATGGTCAGGCGGATAAACCAATGCCTTGCGAGTTTTTCATGATTGAAAATTTTACTGAATCAGATATTCGAAAAGCAAAAATTGTTGAACTTGATAAAACATTGCGAAATTATAAGTCAGAATACCATTTCTTGTTTAGCTTATTGAATAAATTTAAAGATGTCGACCTGAACTATGCAGATTTTTATACAATAGGAAATGTTGCAAGGCGTTTTTTTGATATTTTTGCTGATTTCAAAATTCCAGATTCAAGAGATCAAAAGCAAAAAATGGAGGCAGTTGTAAAAGAATCAAACGAAAGTAAAAAGGAACATGACAAAATAAGCGATTCGGATTGGAACAAAGCATATAAATTAGTCAATGAATTTTCTCATAATTCAGATCCAACGAGTACAATAGAACATAAAGACAAAAGTGAAAGTAAGGACGCTATAAAAATTTTATTAAACATAGTCAAGGAATCAGACCCCAAACATTACGAAATTTTAGAGAAGAATTTATTATGAATAATCAAATAAAAGGCAAAAATTCCCTCCCCTTAAACCCCTTCCTTTTTGCCTTTTATTTGAAGAGAATAATGTGTTTTGGATTTTGGGCATTCACCTCTAACCTCTCCTATCCATACCTTCCAACCTTCAACAGTCAGACACAAAACAAAACCCCCCACAATCAAAAAAACCGTTACCAAAAGGCAACAAAACCTTTTTTAATTTTAATTATAGAGGAAACGGGTATATTGGATTGTCTAAGTATTTAAATAATTGAAAAATTATAAATAAAAACTGACAGATTTGGCAGAGTTGAAAAAAATCAGTTTTGAAATCCGCCTTCGCTGGTAAATTGTAGGCTACGGCGGGACAAGAAGGCTTTTAGTGGGGAATTATAAGATAATACCCTGTTTCCTCTCTTTCATCCGTAAGTATGTCCCCACCTTGGACAAGTGCTTGAGGATGTGTACAATTTTTGCTATAATTTGGACATATGTTTCGAGGTCGGTCGACAGCGATTCCGGCGATGTATGTTTTAAGTGATGAGGAAAAGGAAGAGCTTTTTACTGATTGGCGAGGTAGAAAAATTTAGTAAATACAAAACTTTAGTAAAAAAATCACCAAATTGAGTTGGTGATTTTTTTGTTGGATATTCTTATGGAATACATTCAGAACTCTTGATTGGGCAGAAGTGGAAGAGCAATTAACTAGATTAAGAAGTCTTTCTGAGTGTTTTAGTGAAAATTAAATTAAGGTAGACAAAATTGAGGCTACTAATTGTTCTTTTTTTATTCTTCTAACTAAAAGCACCTATTTCACAAAAAGTGCTTTTATATTTGACTAAAGCTATTATGTATAAAGTTTCGGAAACAAACAAAAACCGCCAATTACAATGGCGATTTATGTTACAAACTTTATATCAAAGTAGCTTTATTGGCAGGAAAAGCAACAGCTTGACGAATATCTGATTCTCCCAATAACCATTGAATAATTCTCGCTATACCAAATCCGCAACCTGCATGGGGGATCGCCCCATTAGTTTTGACCTGTCCGATGTACCAGCCGAAATCAGCTAAATTCCCACCTCTATCCAACAGCCTTTTATACATCCGTGAATTCAAAAGTCTTTTTTCTAGCACTTCAGCCTCGTGTGCGCGAGCAGCTGCGCCAGCTGATTCTCCACCAAAGGGCAGAATCAAATCAGCGGACAAAACTAGTCCAGGATTTTCCGCATCAGGCAACATATTGAAAAATTTTTCAACTTCAATTTCTTTATCAAACTTCCACATTGGATCAGGGAAACGAGTAATAAACAAAGGTTGATTATTATTGTTCTCAACTAAAATTTTTTCTTGAGCTGATGAAATGTCATCGCCCCAAACAATTTTTTCGTTCAAGTTTTGTAATTTTTCAATTGCCTGATTATAAGTTATTTTATTAAAAATTTGAGGGCAAACAGAAAGCCTGTCCATTGTTTCCAACGATAATCCAAAAATTGCTTGCTTTTTTTCTTGTTTAACTATATCCTGCGCTATTTGATAAATAAAGCCTTCCATATAACTTAATAACTTATCAAAATCACCAGGATGTTCAATTTCAATCATTAAAAATTCAGTTAAATGACGGTTATCAACTTTTGGTTCTGCTCGAAAACTCGAACCTACGCAATAAACATTGCCTAAAGTCGGAACTAAAGCTTCCAAATATAGTTGTCCAGTCTGAGCCAGATAACTTTTATGTCCGTTAAACCAATGAAAATCATTGTCAGCAGAAACTTCAAACAAAGTATTGATGTTTTCACAAGCGCCAGAAGCTCTGACGATTCGTGGCGTAGTAACTTCAGTGTAATTTTCTTGGACTAAATAACGACGCGCGCTTTGCAAGACTTGGTCCGTCAATAAAATAACATTTTTTTTCATAGTTTTTTTAATTATTTTTAAAAAATCACGGCCATGAGCCGTTTTGCAAATGTACTTAGGTCATATAATTTTAGGTTAAAAAAATTCCTCCGTTATAACGGAGGAATTGATGATTTAAATAATATATATAATCTTTTTTTTGGAACAATAAATTGTGCTTTGGCTGACGCATTGCTTGATTGTTATTTATCAAAACAATTATGACTACAATATCCAAAGCTGTCAAATTTGCTTGTGGACAACCTGCCAAAACAACTAAAATTAAAGCTCTGAAATTACGTCGTCAAAAAAATAATTAATGAAATGATATCGTAACAAAATCAGTTATCAATTACAATAAAAACACCCCCAATAATAGGAAAATCTTACTGCTCATTCACTTTGTTCATTGCGATTGGGACAACCTTCGGGTTTTCCCTCCCTTTACTGTTCGATCCCTTTTTTTATTTTAGAAACAAAAAAATCTCCAACAGAAGTTGAAGATTTTTTAATTGGCTTGCCCCCGACTTTCGCGAAAGGCGGGGTGCCATGCACCGGCAGTCAACAAAGTTGACAACTGGTGCATGGAGCGGGTAGGGGGAAATCTCACACGTCACTTCGTGCACTCTTGGAAGGGCTTCTGCCCCTCCATCTCCCCAGAATGTAAGGGAATCCTTCCCTTACCATCCCTGGTTCGATTCCCAAACTACGAACTAAATAAAAAAACCGTTACCAAAAGGCAACAGGTTTTTTATGGAGCGGGTAGGGGGAATCGAACCCCCATCATCTGCTTGGAAGGCAGAGATAAGAAACCATTATACGATACCCGCCTACGCTGCTACGCAGCTTCGGCGGGTAAACCCGCCTTTGGCGATGTAAGTTTTGGCGGTTGAATTCCGCCTTTGGCGACATAGAACAGACCTTAGTGATGACAGTTTTGGCGGTTGAACACGTTATTGCTGTAATAACTTTTATGATTTTATATTAAACGTTTGTTCGTGAATGCTCGACCTGAACCTGATTTAAGATATTTTTCAAAAGCTAATGCTTTTTTCTTGTCTTCAAATCCACAAAAAAATACTATTTTTCAGGGTTTACATTTGTTTGTGTGTTTTGATTGTCCGAGATTATGTTCAATAATACGTTCGTCTACATTGACTGTATAACCTTTATAAATTTCGGTAGCGAATTTTTCACTTTGAGCAATATAAACAAAGTGTTTGATATTTTCTTGCATATTTTACCAACCTTCGCAAAACCTTCTGCTTTGCAGGCACCTGGCCTGCCAGCCGAAGCCTTGGCGAAGGCTGGTGGGTCCTCTGGGAATTGAACCCAGGACGCCCAGCTTAAAAGGCTGGCGCTCTAACCGACTGAGCTAAGGACCCATGAAGTACATAGGAAAATATTTAAAAATTTAAATATTTTCCTATGACTTCATGGTAAACCCCGTAAAGTTAATTTCAGGGTAAACGCTATTTTAAATTTTTTAAGGTTTTTCTTAACATATTCTTTAGGGCTTTTTTTCCTGCAATTGTTTTGAGATATTTTTCTCGCCTTAAAGAATCTTCTTCTTAATTGTAACAATGAATTTCTGGTTTACCATATAGTCATGCAAAGCATGTACTATAAATTAATTGTAACAATGAATTTCTGGTTTACCATATAGTCATGCAAAGCATGTACTA
>CAYSUN010000019.1:0-21432 GCA_964434235.1 uncultured Gammaproteobacteria bacterium
TAAAAAAATGAGAAGCCCCGATGCTTGTCATCGGGGATACCTTCGCGGTTGACAGTTGTTAATCTTTTTTCAGTTTCTTGGACTAGGTTTTTCTTGGCTGAATCTTTTTGGGTAACAGTTTTTGCTTGTTCTTTGGAAACTTCAGTTTTTTGTTCTGCGTTATTTTTGTCTGAGCAAGAAATGCAAATCATCAAAGAGAACAGAACTGAGTAAATTTTCAATAATTTCATTATTGCACCCCTAGAGTTGTTGTTAACGAGCAATTATGATAATTTAGCTTAAAGTTGCTTATTTGTCAATCATTATCATTGTAATAAAAAACCCACTTATATGAAAGTGGGTGAGTGTGAAAGCTAATTTATAAATTGTTCCCAAATTTTATCCAGTGGTGTTAGCGTGGTGTTTGCATCAGTTAGAACTAGCTCATTGGTTGACGGTTGAACTTCGTTAATAACTTTGTCTATTTCAGTGATTAATTCATCTAACAACTCTTCATCAAAATTTTCCAGAATAATTAAATCTAAGTCAACGCTAGTAATTATTCTATTGCATTCAAGGTCAGCTAGTTTAATGGCTTGAAGTTCTCGTTCGATTATTTTTTCATAAGCTTCAGCTTTTTGGATGGCCATTAAATAATTTACAATAGCTTTATTGTTTTTGATTTCGGCAAAATTTTCGGCTTTGACTTCTTTTTGCAGTTTTTTAATGCTCGTTACAAATTGGAGAATATTTTTTTCAAAATATTCTTGCGTGTTTTTTAATCGTTTAGCTTTGTCTGTTAATTTTATTTTTAGATTTTGAAGTTCTTGGCGTTTTTTTATTGATTCTTCAACTTTTTTTTCTTTTTTGCTTTTTTCTTCAGCTTTTATTATTTTATCTGGAGATTTATTTTCTGTGCTTTCTTTGTTTTGCTGAAGTTTAGTATAACCAAAACGAATGCTGTTTTCTCGAATATAATTTTCGATTGATCCGTAGAAGAAAATACAAATAAGGATTGAAATTGTCAGAGAACTAGCTAAACCTAATCGTTCATGTTCTATGTTTCTGGGTCTATATTCCATTTCTTTATATAGTCTTACAAGTCCTATACCTAATATAACTGGCAAGACTATAAGAATGAATATTAAAATAAAACCTACTAATATTGGAAAAATAATCGGTAGGAATGTTTTAAAAAATTCTGTAGTTAAACCAAGATAGGTAAGTGAGCAAATCAAGCCTAATACAACACATATAACAACTGGGATAGATATGTCAAAAAGAATTTTTGTAATACTGTTAAGTAAGGCGTAAAAAATAAAACAACAGCCTGAAATTACAATAACCATTAATCCATGAAGAATAATTTCATCCATGTTTGCTCCTTTGCACCTCTAGGGTTGTTGTTAACGAACAATTATCATAATTTAGCTTGAGTGTATATTTTTGTCAACTTAAAAAAAGCCCGCTAACTTGTGAAGTTAGCGGGGAAGTGGATTGGAGTTCAATGCCAAATCTCATTACTCAACGCCAGAAAATTACGTTCGGTTTTAATCGAGTAATTTCTGATGTTCTTGTCACAGTGTGACGTGAATGAGTTGGCGGTGTCTTCGTTGAGCCAGCGTTTAGCTGATCTGATTGCATTTCTTGGGCTATGATGAGCCGTTGCAATGAATTGAATCAGTTTGACGCTATGCTCTTTGTTTTCTGCCAAGTATTTTGTAAGCTTGGCCACTTGTTTATCGTTCAGACCTTTAATCAAAAAAGCCATATTATAAATAGCAAACAAGTATGCTGCGCGATGATGATTATCGCCAGTCAGTTTGTTTACTGAATCAGGTATGCGCAGATCGGTCGGCAAGTAGTTATTGATGTTCGAAGCGCCAGCTTTACCATCTTTGGTACGTCTTAAGGCCAAAGAGGTGAACTGGTAGAGACCAAAGCTTGAGTAGGTATCATACAAAGCTGGGATAGCCATGACGAAGTTTACTCCAGCATTACGTAGGAGATAGTCGAGAAGGCGACAGTTCCAATTTCCATCATGAGAAGGAAAAAGTTCTGTCATTCCGTAAGCAACTAATTCTTTACCACCTGCGAATTTTTTAGCCGCTTGTTTGAATAGACGGGCTTTTTTGCCTTTGAAACCGAAATTATCACTTAGCATTTTCCAATCAATTCCATTATACGTTGCCTGAGCAATTTGCTCTGCTGAAGCCATGAAAGCTTTTAAGCTAGAGTAGTTTGGCTCTGCTTCGTACTCAGCCAGGCGAAAGCGCTTGGCTTGGTTGATTGGGCAGGTTACGTCAAAGTCCTGACCAGTTTTTGCTTTTCGGCATTTCCTTGACTTTCTCTTTACGTAGCCAACCTTGTAAATCCACATGGCTTGGAGAGCTTTATGAAAATCAGGTTTGTGATTGTTCGTTTCTGTGCATTTGTCATCTCCGTAAAGAAATTTACGGATTAGCTGGTCGGTTTGGCCAAATCCCAGATACAAAGCTTCTAAGTTGCAAGCTCTTTTGACTGGAGGATTTTGGACGGTTTTTTGTTGTTTCTGTTTCAAAGTTTTTTCGACTTTTGAGTCGTGAACTTTAATTTCTGTTTGCTTTTTAGAAAAAGCTTCAGTTTTTTCTGGGCTGAGCTTTTTAGTGGGTGGGGACGTTGTTTTGGCCTGACTGACTGATTTTTTCTCCCTTTTTTCGATAGTTTTAAAAATAAAAATTGCCACGCCAAGCCCAATAAGAATCGCAAAGATAACCTGGAATTTTTTCATTTGATTTCTCCATGTTTTGTCAATGAACTATATAATGTATCATATTTTAAAACTTTTGTAAAGTATTTTGTTGTTTTTTTGCCTAAAATTAGATGATTATTTATTAATAAATTAAAAAAAATTAAAATTTCAACGTGGGATAACTCATTTTTTAATATATTAAAAATGTGATATAATATTTATTGAAATAAAGCTTAATAATTAAGACTATATGCATGATATTCATGTCGCTAATAAGGTGCAAAAATTAATATTAGAGCAAGCGGAAAATAGTGGTTTGAAAAATGTGAAAAAAATTGAGATTGAGCTTGGCTCAATAGAGGAGCATGGTTCTGATATTACGGCTGAAAATTTAGATTTTAATTTAAAAATGCTTACGCAAGGAACGATTGCTGAAGGTTTGCAAATCAATATAAAAAAAGTTCCTGGCAACGATTGGCAATTAATTTCAATTTCAGGAGATGAAAAATAATCTTGCTACAATTGATTTAAAAGAAATTGCAAATAAGAGGGTAATCCTTCGAGTTGATTTTAATGTACCTGTGAAAAATGGCAAAGTGCAGGATGATTTTAAAATTGAACGAGCTTTGCCAACTATAGATTTTTTGTTGAAGTATAAATGTAAAATAGTTTTACTTTCTCATTTCGGAAGACCTGAAGGAAAACGTATTAAAGATTTAAGCTTACTGCCAGTTGTTAAAGAACTAAAAAAGAAATTAAAAAAAATAAAGATAGATTTTTTAACTGAAAAAGTTGGTCATCAGTTATTAAAAAAGATTAATGAAAGTTTTAAAAAAAATGATCTTGTTGTCCTGGAAAATATTCGTTTTGAAAAAGGTGAAGATGAAAATGATTCTCAGCTAGCAATTCGTTTAGCGAAACTTGGGGATGTTTTTGTGAATGAGGCTTTTGCTACTGCACACAGAAAAAATGCCTCAACTGTGGGGTTGGCAAAGTTACTTCCAAGTTATGCTGGTTTTAACTTTGCTAGTGAAGTTAAATTTTTAACAAAAGCTTTGAGGCCCACTAAACCAGCTGTTGCTTTGGTCGGTGGATCAAAAGTTGAAACAAAATTTCAAATAATAAAGAATTTTTCAAAAATTTATAATCAAGTTTTGCTTGGTGGTGGTTTAGCTAATACATTTTTAGTTGCAAGGGGCTATGATGTTGGTGGTTCATTGTTTGAAAAGGAAGCAATTAGAAAAGCCAAAGCATTATTAAAATCAAAAAAAATAATTTTACCGATTGATGTAGTTGTGACAGATAAAGTGTTGCGCAAAAATGTTCGAGTTGTCCGAGTTGGTAAAGAAAAAAAACTATGTTTGCAAAGTGAACAAATTTTAGATATTGGACCAGAAACAATAAAACTATTTTCAAAGTATATTAGGTCAGCCAAAACAATTGTTTGGGGAGGACCAGTCGGTTTACTTGAAGATCATCGATTTGCTCATGCAACTTTAGCTTTGGCTAAACTGATTGGTTCACGCGGGATACACAAAGCGATGGTAATTGCTGGTGGTGGAGAAACTTTGTTGGCAATTCATTTGTCTAAAATGGGAATATATTACGACTTTATTTCTACTGGTGGAAGTGCAATGTTGAAATTGCTTGAAGGTGAAAAATTACCAGGTATTATTTCATTAAATAAATAATTTAAATTAAAGTTAAGCAAAGTGTATATATAGTATTGACTTTGCAGGCTTTAATATTTAGCTAATTTTATGAACGAAGAACAAAAATGTAATTGCAACGGAGGCTTTGCTTTGCCAAAACTAATGTTAATTTTTTTAATTATTATTTTAATCTGTGGTAGCTTGATGCTTATTAGTTTTACTAGAAATTCTATTCGAGAGTTTGATTATATTGGTAAGTCAAAAGATGTTCCAAACACAATTGCTATTTCCGGAGAAGGTGAAGTTTTTGCTGTCCCTGATATTGCCAAAGTAAGTATTGGTATGCAAGCTGAAGCCAAAACTGTGGAAGTTGCTCAAGCAGAAAATACTAAAGTAATGAATGCTATTGTTGCTGGAGTTAAAGAATTAGGAATTGAAGACAAAGATATCAAAACTAATAATTATAATATAAACCCGAAGTACGATTGGACTGATGGGAAAAGTCAAGTTATTGGATATTATGTTAATCAAAGTATTGAAGTTAAAGTTAGAGATACTAAGAACGTAAGTAAGGTTATTCAATTGGCAGGTGAAAAAGGTGCAAACCAAGTTAGCAATTTAGGTTTTGAGATAGACGATGAAACTGGTTTGCAAAGTCAAGCTAGAGAAGTTGCTATCAAAGATGCAAAATCAAAAGCTGAAGAATTAGCTGGTAGCTTGGGTGTTAAGCTTGGTAAGGTTGTTTCTTTTTCTGAATCAAATGCTTCTGAACCACAAGTTTATCGAGCTGAGATGTCTTTTGGAGTTTCCAAAGATGCTGTTTCTGCTCCAACCGTAGAACTTGGGGAAAATTCGATTAAAAGTTATGTAACGATTGTTTTTGAAATATTATAAATAAATTTTTATGGTCTTAAATTGCAAAGATTATGAATAATCAGGAAATGCCAAAAGCAAAAGAAGAAAAAGATCAGTCAGTTTTTGATACACCAGAAAAAATAAAAAGAATAAAGTTACGAGTAAATAATTTGATTAAGGATATATTAGAAAAAAAACCTGAAACTTTAATTTTTTTAGATCGAGGTGGTCGACCAATCAGTTGGATTCTCCGAGAAGCTTGGAAACAGAAATATCCTGATCAGAAATTACCGCCGATTCGATTTATTGATTTGGGTACGATAAAAAGATCACTACAAAAACAAGATCAATTTAATTCGGGTGGAGTTTTTGATGAAGCTGGATTAGTCGACAAAGAAAAAATAAAGGAAATTAGTAATAAAGTAAATAACGATGAAGCCTTGGTTGAATTAATGAAAATTTTGTATAATGGTTCTCGTCAAAGTGCCCTTTTGGTAGATGATTATATTGGAAGTGGAAAAACAATGGGATTGGCCAAGGGTTTTTTAACTCATCATTTTCCAGCTATAAATTTTAATACTTATTCATTTTTTTCTGATATGGATATGATAATATTCAGAGCCCCTAAAACAGTTAATAGCGGAGTTTGGTTGGGACCATGGATGCCTTGGAATAGTGATAAAAGTTATACGTTAATGTCTAGTGATGAACAATCTGAAGAAGAATTAGATATAGTCGGAAAAACTGAAAAAGACAAACGAGCAAGACAAAAAGGTTTAGAATTAAAAAAAGAAATAAAACAAATTTTTAGTAATTAGTTGAATTTATGAAAATAAAAAAAATATTTGCTAGGGAAATTCTCGATTCACGTGGTAATCCAACTGTTGAAGCAACTGTTGAATTAACCAATGGAATTTTAGCCAAAGCTTCTGTTCCTTCTGGGGCTTCGACTGGAGCTCATGAAGCAGTTGAGCTTCGTGATGAAGACAAAAAACGTTATTTAGGAAAAGGTGTTTTGAAAGCGGTTGATAATGTTAATAAAAAAATCGCGCCAAAACTTCTTGGATTGGATATTCGTCGTCAGCAAGAAATAGATCAATTAATGATTAAACTTGATGGGACTCCTAATAAATCAAAACTTGGAGCTAATGCGATTTTAGCAGTTTCTTTGGCGTGTGCTCGAGCTGGTGCAATGTCAGAAAAACTTCCTTTATTTAAATATTTAAGAAAAGTTTATAAACTAAAAGAAAAAACTTGGAAATTTCCAGTTCCAACCATGAATATAATTAATGGTGGTAAGCATGCTAATAATTCAGTGACAGTTCAAGAATTTATGGTCGTTCCAATGGCTAAAACATTGGCGAAGAGAGTTCAAATCGGAGCAGAAGTTTTTCACAATTTAGAAAAATTATTGAAAAAAGCTGGTTATCAAACTTTGGTTGGTGATGAAGGTGGTTTTGCTCCAAATCTTAAATCAAATGAAGAAGCTTTTGAATTTATTGTCAAAGCAATCAAAGAAGCTGGTTATGTACCAGGTAAAGATGCTTTTTGCGGAGCAGATTTGGCTTTATCTGAATATTATGATGCCAAATCTGGTAATTATTCTCTAAACGATAAATCTGGCAAAGTAAAAGTTTCCCCGGATGTAGTTATAAAAACATTAGATAAGTGGTTAAAAAAATATCCTATTATTTCTTTGGAAGATCCATTGGCCGAGGATGATTGGTTGAATTGGAGTAAAATCACTGGTTTTCTTGGTGAGCAAACGATTATTATCGGTGATGATTTATTCGTAACGAATGTGGCAAGATTACAAAAAGGAATTGATGAGGGTGTGGCTAATGGAATTTTGATTAAATTAAATCAAATCGGAACTTTAACAGAAACTATTGAAGCTATTTATTTGGCTAAAAATAATAAGTATAAAGTTAGTGTTTCGCATCGCAGTGGAGAAACAAGCGATACTTTCATTGCTGATTTAGCTGTCGCCGTAAATGCTGATTTTATTAAAACAGGATCTCTTTCTCGAAGTGAAAGAGTTGAGAAATATAATAGATTAATGGAAATTGAATTAGAATTAAAAAAGTAATTACTTAATACTTTAGTTCTGTTGCTAAAAAATAACTAAGATGAAAATATTTAGTGGATTTGATTCTCAATTATAAATTTATGAAAATTGGCCCAGTTGTATTATTAATTCTTGATGGTTGGGGGATTGCTCCTAAAAATCGTGGAAATGCCATAGAGCTCGCTAAAAAGCCGAACTTTGATTTTTATTGGCATAATTATCCACACACAGAATTAAAAGCACATGGTCAATTCGTCGGAGTGCCGAAAAATCAAGTGGGTAATTCAGAAGCTGGACATGTTAATATTGGAGCAGGTCGTGTTATTACTGATGATGCAGTAGAAATTTCAGAAGACATCAAATTGGGCAGATTTAAAAAAAATTTAGCAATCAACCAAACAATTGATTTTGTTATTGAAAATAAATCTAGACTTCATCTAATGGGTTTAATTTCTGATGGCCAAAGTCCTCATGTTGTTTTGGAGCATCTTTATTTCATGGTTGATTTAGCGTTTGCCAGAAAAATTAAAAAGATTTATTTGCATTTGTTTACTGATGGTCGGGATTCTCCACAGAGAGAGGCTATAAAAATTTTAGATAATGTAATGAAGAAAATTGGCAATAAAGCTGAGTTGGTCAGTTTGATTGGTCGTTTTTATGCCATGGATAGAGGGAAAAACTGGGCAAGGACAAAACTAGCTTATGATTGTATAACTGATGGCGGGGCAAATTTTTTTGAAAATTACCAATCGGCAATGTTAAATGCCTATAATCAAGATCAAACAGATGAATATTTGGAGCCATGCTTTATTGGTTCAAGTAAAAGGCATGTCGCGGAAACTAGAATTAAGGAACAAGATGCTGTGATTTTTTTTAACGCAAGATCAGATAGAGCTAGACAATTAGCCAAATGTTTCGTTCAGATAGATTTTAATAAAAAAAACAAGCAGGCTTTTCGTAGAAAAAAAGTTTATAAAAATATAAAGTTTTGCGCTTTAACAGATTTTGGTCCTGATTTAGATAATATTTTAACTGCTTATCCATCGCCAGAATTGGATGCAACTTTGCCATATATATTAGAAGATAAAAAGCAAGTATATATCGCTGAAACGGAAAAATATGCCCATATAACTTACTTTATTAATGGAGGTTATGATGAGCCGGTCGATGGAGAGAAAAGAATCAAAATTGATTCACCAATTGTGGCCAGTTATGCTGATAAACCTGAGATGAGTGTTTATAAAATTACAGAGCAATTGGAAATTATGTTGGAAAAAAACATGTATGACTTTTATGCTGTTAATTTTGCTAATCCTGATATGGTTGGACATACGGGTGATTTATCAGCAGTAGTTTTGGCTATTGAGCACGTTGATAAATGTTTGGGTAAATTAGCCAAGTTAGTAAAAAAGAAAAATGGGACTTTGATTGTGACAGCTGACCATGGCAATGCTGAGAAGATGATAGATTTAAAAAGTGGAGAAGTTTGGGCTAGTCATACGACAAATACGGTTCCTTTTATTTTAATTAATGAAAAGATGAAAAATGTTAAATTGAGAAAAGGGCAACTTAGTGATATTGCTCCAACTATTTATGATGTATTTCAAATGAAAAAATTACCTCAAAAATTAAATAAAAGTTTAATAAAATAAAAAAATATGGATAATAAAATAGCTAAACCAATTGCATTAATTATACTTGATGGTTGGGGCGTTGCACCTGCTTCAAAAGGTAACGGAATTACCTTGGCAAAAACTCCTAATTTTAATAATTTAGTGGCAAATTATCCAGCCATGACTTTATTAGCTTCTGGCGAAGCTGTGGGTTTGTCTTGGGGTGAAATGGGAAATTCTGAGGTGGGACATTTGAATTTAGGCGTTGGAAAAATATTTTATCAAAATTTACCAAGAATAAGTAAAGCAGTTGAAGATGAATCATTTTTTGAAAATCAAGCCATCATTCGTGCCATGGAACATGTAAAAAAACATAATTCCAAATTACACATTATTGGTTTGGTCAGTGAAGGTAGAGTTCATAGTACTAATTCACATTGCTATGCTTTGCTTGAAATGGCTAAACGATATAAGTTAAAAAATGTTTTTGTTCACGCTTTTTTGGATGGACGTGATACACCTTATAATAGCGGACTAGGGTTTATTAAAGAATTAGAAGAAAAGATGAAAGATTATAAGGTCGGAGAAATTGCTTCATTACATGGACGTATGTATGCCATGGATCGAGATACTCATTGGGAAAGGGTTGAAAAAACTTACAAAGTTTTAGTTAAAGGAGAAAGTGAAGAATATTTCAAAGAACCATTAAAAGCAATTGAAGCTTCATATAAGAAAAAAGTTTACGATGAAGAATTTGTGCCAGTTGTTATTGGCCAAGAAGGGGATTACACCGCAGTTGTTCAGGATAATGATGCGGTTATTAGTTTTAATTTTCGAGCAGATCGAGCTAGAGAATTGACTAAGGCTTTTGTTTTGGATGATTTTAATAATTTTGATCGTGGTGAAAAAATAAATAATCTCTATTTTGCAACTATGACTGAATATGAATCTGGTTTGCCGGTTGAAATTATTTTTCCGCGTGAAGAAATTACAACTTCCTTACCAAAGGTTTTAAGTGAAAAAGGTTATAAACAATTACATATAGCAGAAACAGAAAAGTATGCTCATGTAACATTTTTCTTTAGTGGAGGCATAGAAGATGCTTATGAAGGGGAAGATAGAATTGTTATTCCTTCGCCACGCGTTGCCTCTTATGCTGAAAAACCAGAAATGTCAGCCAACCAATTAACTGATGATTTGGTAAAACAAATATTGCAAGAAAAACACGATTTTATTGTTGTGAATTATGCTAATCCTGATATGGTCGGTCATACAGGCGACATAAATCAAACAATTAAGGCGATCGAAACAACTGATAAATGTTTAGGCCAAGTTGTAAACTTGGTATTATCCAAAGGTGGACAAGCAATAATTGTGGCTGATCATGGTAATGCTGAAGAGCTTTTAAATTTACAAACTGGAGAAATAGACAAGGAACATAGTACAAATCCTGTACCGTGTTTAATTATTGGTAAGCAGTTTGAAGGAAAAACTATAGAAGATGTGCAGTTAGTTGGGAATGACTTAAGTTTAGTTCAACCAATCGGCCTACTGTCTGATGTTGCTCCAACAATTTTAAAAATGATGAATATTGATATTCCTGAAGACATGAGTGGAAGATCATTAATATAGAAAAAGGAACAAGGTTTATTGCCTTGAAATTTATTTTTTATGCCAGAGTTACCGGAGGTTGAAACTATCAGAAGAGGCTTGATAGCTAAAATATTAAACAAAAAAATTAAGCAAATTTGGATTGAGCCCAGTTTCGAAAATAAAATTTATCCATCAGCGGAAAAGTTTATAAATTTTTTGGAACAAAGACTTATTAAAGCTATTGACCGAAAGGGCAAGCTTTTAATTTTTAAAATAACGGCTGATGATTTTGTTTTAATTCATCTAAAGATGACTGGTCAATTAGTTTATCAGCCAGCCAAAGGAAAAATAATTGCAGGGGGTCATCCGATCCAGAATCAAGATAATTTGCCAAATAAATTTATTCGAGTTCAATTTGATTTTCAAAATGGTGCAAAATTGTATTTTAACGATGTACGGAAATTTGGTTATCTAAAGTTAGTTGATAAATATGAAATGGAGCAGATCAAAGCAAAGTTTGGCGTAGAACCATTGGAAAAAGAGTACACTTTTGAGTATTTTAATGAAGTCTTGAATAAAAGACCGAATCAAAAAATAAAAGCAATATTATTAGAGCAAAAAGATATTGCTGGTCTAGGTAATATTTATGTTGATGAAACTTGTTTTGCTTCAGGTGTAAGACCACAAAGAATAATAAAAACTATAAAAAAGCAAAGTCGAAAAAAACTTTTTGAAAACTCAAAAAAGATTCTATTGAAAGCAATTAAATATCAAGGAACAACTTTTAATAATTACTTAAATAGCGAAGGCCAACTGGGTGGTTTTCAAAAGTTTTTGAAAGTTTATGGTCGAGCGGGTGACCTTTGTCTACAATGCAAAAAAACAAAATTAGAAAAAATAAAAATAGCCGGACGTACATCCAGCTATTGTCCAAAGTGTCAAAAGTAAAATTAGAAAATTAAAATATACAAAATAGTTACTATCGTACCAGTCAACACACCGAAAAATATTTGTAAAGGTGTGTGGCCAATTCTTTCTTTGAGGTGATTGTATTTGTAGTTCTCGGTTGGTTCTAAGCCGTGAACTAGTTGATTAATTTCTTTGGCGTGTTTGCCGATTACTCGTCGAAATCCAACTGCATCACGAATAACAATTATAGCAAAAACCAAAGCTACGGCAGTGGCGGGTGTGTTCCAACCTGAGAAATAGCCAATCATTGCAAAAAGAGAAGTTACTAGCGCAGCGTGAGATGAAGGCATCCCGCCATAACTATTTAAGTCTTTCCATGTAAATTGTCCGTTCACGCCATCAATAATTAGTTTGATGATTTGAGCGATTAAAGCTGAGATTAACGGTACAATTATAAAGTGTAAATTCATAGTGAACTAAATTAAATTATTAATTTTAAATTTATATATATGCCTTTATTTCATTACTTGTATTATTTTTATTCTTTGATTTTAGGCGTTGTGCAGGGTGTTACGGAATTCATGCCAGTTTCCAGTTCTGGGCATCTTGTGATTCTTCATGATTTATTTAATTTTGATCTTAGTGATAGTATTGCTTTTGATGTGGCCTTACATTTCGGAACTTTGCTCGCTGTAATTATATATTTTAGAGCTGATTTGAGCAAATATATCGTAGCAGTTTTAGAAATATTTATTCCGAAAAAAATAGTTAATAAAAAAGTTTTAAGTGAAGTCGGTTTGCTAATTTATGGAACAATTCCGGCTGCCATTATCGGATTTTTATTTGAAGAGCAAATTAAATATTGGTTTCGAAATACTTGGACAGTTGTGATAACTTTAATAGTTGTGGCCATTTTGTTTTTTATAGCTGAACGATTTGCTAAACAAGAAAAAGATTTTTCAGAAATCGGTTTTGGCAAGGCTTTATATATTGGATTAGCTCAGGCCTTGGCTCTTATCCCTGGCGTTTCCCGTAGTGGTATTACTATTGTAGCAGGAATGAGCACAAAGTTAAAACGCCACGAAGCTGCCAGGTTTTCCTTTTTATTGAGTGTGCCAGTAATACTAGGAGCAAGCATTTTTAAGTTTTTTGATATTGATTGGTTGTCAATGCCAAGATTCGAAATTTTATTATTTTTAATTGGATTTTTAAGTTCTTTTGTTGTTGGTTATTTTGTAATTAGATTTTTAATGAATTTTTTACAAAAGCATAAACTCAATGTTTTTGCTTGGTATCGACTTTGTTTGGCGCTGGTTTTGATTGTTTGGCTTTGGTTTTGATTATTTGATTTTGGTTAAGTAATTCCATTGGCTTTAGCTCGATCAATGAGTAACCTTTTATCTATTATATGGAAAATTTCCAAAATAATGAATGGCCAGATGATCAGTGGTATTTTATAACGACTTCAACGTTTTTACATTTTCCTTATTTTCGTAATGACAAACAAAAACAATTGGTAAAAAATAGGCTTTTTGAAATCGCAAAGAAATTTAATTTGACTATTAAGGCTTATAGTATTTCTATTAATCATTTTCATTATTATTTAAAAATTAAAAGAGGTCAGGATTATCCAAAAATAAAAAGATTGATTAACGGAGGAATAAGCTGTTTGTATGGAAAACAGTTTGAAAAAAAGTATAAGGAAATTTGGCAAGGAACAAAAGCTTCTATTGTTTATGATGAAAAAGCGCATTGGCGTGTGATTGGGTATATAATTGGAAATTTGTTAAAACATAGGGAGTTAGGAACTTTTCATGAATTGGCAGATGATCCATTCTCAAGTTATAAAGAATTTGTGGCTGAATATGGAGTGGAAATGGCAAAGAATTTAGTTTATAGTGTGATTAATGTTCCTGAAAATGCTGAAGGAGAGGTCGAATTGAAGGTTCTTAGTGGTGTTAGGTTAGAGACGGACGTTTTACCTAGGGGGAAAGAAGCTGAAGCTTCGGACTTCGGCTAAAGCCGAATCTCTTTTAAATCAAACAGGGGAAGTTTTAGACGAAGATAGAAATTATTAAATCAGTTAAAAATTTGAATGTCCCGATAATAATAGAAAGCACATTTGAAGATGTAGATAGTTCTGCTGGTGTAGAAAAAGAATTTGATTATATTATCGATAATTTGGAAAATTAAAAAAACGAACATAAATTAAGTAATAATAATAAATTAATTAAATATGAAAATAATAATTTTAGCTGGAGGAGGAGGAACTAGACTTTGGCCGTTAAGTCGTCAAAATAAACCTAAACAATTTAGTAAAATAGTTGGAGACAAAACTTTGTTTGAAACTACAGTTGAAAGGTTTAGAAGTGATTTTAATATTAAAGATATTTATGTTTGTTTGAATAAAAATTTATTAGCTCAAGCTCGGAGAATTGTACCTGATATTTTGGAAGAAAATTATATAATTGAACCAGAGAAAAGAGATACTGCACCAGCTATGGCTTTTGTGGCTGCTAAATTATCAGTTGAATATCCTGATGAACCAATCGCTTTTATTCCTTCCGACCATTATATTGGCGACACAAAGAAATTTATTCAAATCATAAAAAGTGCGGATGATCTTATTCGAAAAACAGGTAAAATGATTGATATTGCAGTTTGGCCAACTTTTCCAAGTACAGCCCTTGGTTATACACGAATAGGAGAAAAGATTGAATCAAATAATGGAGTGGAGGTTTATCAATTTAAGGGACATACTGAAAAACCTGAATTTGAAGTTGCCCAAAAATATTTAGCTGAAGGTGATTATTATTGGCATGCTAATTATTATATGTGGACACCAAGAAATATTATTAAAGCTTTTGAAAAATATAGTCCAGGTCTTTATTTATATTTGGAACAAATTGTAGAGTCATTAAAACAAAATGATCAGAGCAAGGCTAGTTGGGCTTTCGCTCAAATGGAAAAAATTTCTTTTGATTGCGCGATTACTGAAAAAATTGATTTTGCACAAGTTCTTATAGTTAAAAGTGATTTTGGTTGGAGTGATGTTGGGGCGTTTGATGTTTTGTATGAAGCTCAAAAATCTAAAAGTGATGAATCTGGTAATGTTGTTTGTGGTCGTTATGTTAACAAAGATAGTTCAAATTGTTTGATTTATGGTGGCAATGAAAAAATTATAGTAGGTATTGGTTTAGAAGACTTGGTTATTGTTGATACGCCAGATGTCCTGCTTGTTTGTCCCAAGAGCAAGGCGCAAAAGGTTAAAAGTATTGTTAAAAAGATGAAAGAAAATAATCTTGAACAGTATTTATGATTGAGCAGTTTTTTGTTGATTTAATTCAAAATATTCAGTGGTGCATTAATAATTTACCAGCGCGCGGTTACGATATAATTGGGGCTTTTGTGTGGTCAGCTTTTTATCTTCTTTTGGGTTATGTGTTTGCAAATTCTTTCGCTTTAGTGCAAAATGTTGTAGTAATGATTTTTATCTTTTCTGGCTTAATGATTGTTATTTCTTTAGGTTCACTTTATATCGCGAAAATAATGAAAAAAAAGATACATTAATATGAAAAAATATTTGTTAATAATTTTGGCAATTTTTGTGCTTGGTTTAATAGTCGTTAATCAAAAGTTTCATTCGCCGAATGATAACTCTTTTGGTGAAAAGGAATTTTTTATAGAAAGGGGTCAGGGGATTGACGATATTGCGTTTAGTTTAAGAGAGCAAGGTTTTATAAAAAGTGAATTTTGGTTCAAGGTTTACGTGGCTTCTTCTGGCAATAAATCTAGGTTTGTTGATGGTTCATATACTTTAGCCACAAATTTGGATCTTCGGGATTTAGTAGGAAGGCTGATTAGTAGTCCTAATGGCCTTAAAGAGGTGGATATAACTTTATTAGAAGGTTGGAGTGTGGCAGAGATGGATAATTATTTGATTGCACAAAGTTTAATTGAACAAAATGATTTGAATGATTATAGCGAAAAATATGATTTAAAGAAGTATACTTTTTTATTGGATAAACCAAAAAATGCATCGCTCGAAGGTTATTTATATCCTGACACTTATCGTGTTTACAAAGCGACTAGTGCAGAAACTATTACTGAAAAAATGTTAGATAACTTTGACCATAAATTAACTGATGATTTACGAGCTGAAATAAAAAAACAAGGAAAAACTATTTTTGAAGTCTTGACTCTGGCTAGTGTTGTTGAAAAAGAAATGTTTGGTTATGAAAATCGCAGAGTGGTGGCAGATATATTTTTGAAACGTTTAGAACTTGGTATGGCTTTGCAATCTGATGCAACGATTAATTATATTACAAAGAAAGGAATAGCCGCGCCAAGCTTAAATGATCTTGAAGTTGATAGTTTGTATAATACTTACAAATATCGAGGTTTACCTCCAGGACCAATTTGCAATCCAAGCATAGAAGCGATCAAAGCAGTGATTTATCCAGCTGATACCGATTATTTGTATTTCTTAAATACGCCAGAAGGTGATATAATTTTTAGTAAGAATCATGATGAACACGTAGCTAATAAATTTAAATATTTAAAATAAATAATGAATAATAAATTGAAAAATTAAGAGAACAAGGAGAAGGAAGCTTCAAGTAACAAGAAACGATAATACTTAACACTCCAAGGTAATCAACTCAATAAACCTTTTTTACTATTTACTATTTATTTTTAACTTTTTTTACTTATTCACTTAACACTTAAAACTTAACATTTAATATGTTGAACAAAAAATTTTGGCAAACAGTTTTGCAAGATCAAACAGATTATGACATTGCAAGAAGAAAAATAATTAGTGAAGGTTCAAATGCTCAGCATTTGGCGAAGCAAGCAATTTTTGCCTTGCAAAGAAATAATAAAAAAGAAGCAAAAGACAAATTAACTTTATCAAGAAGTGGTTTGATTAGTTTGGAAAAAAGATTTGGCAAAGATGGTAAGTTGCGTATGGAAGGTGTGTGGAAGGCGGCAGTTGAGGAACATGTAGAAGCAAAGCTTTTTATGGATTTTATTGAAGGAAAAAAAATTCAGGAAGTAAAAGAATTTTATGTTTTGCCAGATGAGTATATTGGTGGATTGTCTGATTTAACAGGGGAAATTGTGCGCATGATGATTATTTGGACAACTAAAGGCAAGATAAAAGAAGTCAAAGAAGCTGGAGAAGTTATTGCTTTGATTATTGAAGAATTGATGAAATATAATTATGGTGGATATTTACGAACAAAATTTGATCAAGCAAAAAAGTCTTTGCAAAAATCTGAGCAAATTATGTACGATTTAAGTATTCGTAAAAAATAACCATGCAACATTCATCAGGAAAATTAGAAAGGGAGTTGGATTTAGCGGAAGAAAATAGGTTTTATTTGGAAGAAAAAAGAAAACAAAAAAAAGATTTTAAGTTAGATCCAAATAAATTAAAAGAGGTTCGTAAAAAACACTCAAGTAACAAAATGTGTTGTTGGGCAATTTTTATGATAATTGTTTTGTCCATTGGTTTGATATATTATTTTGTGCGAAGCATACAGGATAATGTTTTAAAAGATTTTTACGAAAAGAAAGAGAAAGTTGAAGAGTTGATTCCACAAGTAAAAGATGAAACCAAAGTTGGTGTTGATCAAGGCGTAGATTTGTATAATGAAACAAAGGAAAATATCGAAAATATTCAAAATACTTATAATCAGGCACAAGATACACTTGAAACAGTACAAGATGGTTATGATAAAGCTAAAGATGTAGTAGATACATTGAAGGGTGATCAGCCGTCAGAGTAAAGCTTATTAAATTTATAAAAAAAGAGAGCCAACTGTGGCTCTTTTTGATTTTGTTTAAAATTAAATTACCAAGAAATTTGTGATGCAAGTTTTTCTAAAGCTAGGCGTCTGTGACTGATTTTTTTGTGTTCTTTTTCGGTAAGTTCAGAATACATTTTACCGTTGGTTAGTCGCATGATTGAGCGGAAAGGGTAGCCGGGGATAATTGAAGTTTCTTGCTTTTCTGTGATTATACCTTCAATTGAACTTGTAACAAATAAAGGTATGCCAGATTCATCAATATAACAAATTACTGCTATTAGTCGACAAGTTCTTTTTTCTAGCGGTACACTGTGTAGTTGTTCAAGAGTGTAATCGATTAACTCTTGGTCAGACATTTCATAACCTTTCCACCTGCGACTTTTTACGCCAGGTTGACCGTTTAGAGCGTCAATCTCAATGCCTCCATCATCAGCCAAAACTTTTAGTTTGGTTAATTGATGAGCAAATTCAGCTTTGATTAAAGCATTTTGAAAAAAGGTTGAGCCAGTTTCTGCAATTTCACAGTTAATTCCAACTTCAGATAGTCCAACTGGTTTAATTGGCCAATTGGCCATAATTTCTTTGAATTCAGCAATTTTACCTTTATTGTGTGAAGCTATGATTAGTTTTTGCATAATTTACCTCTTTTTGTTTATTTATTTTAAGTAAAAGTTTAAGTTTTGTCAATGATAAAATTGACAAATTATGGTTTAATGTTAATATTTGAGGGAAGTAGTTTGGTAGTTCTATTCTTAAACGGAGGATAAGATGGATTTTTTGGGGTGGCTTTTTATTCTTTTTTTAGGGCTTAAGTTAGCTGGAGTAATTGCTTGGTCATGGTGGTGGGTGTTCCTTCCTATATATTTTATTCCGGTGCTCGGTGTTCTTAGTTGGATCTTTGGAATTTCAATAATTACAATTTGGTTAACTCCCAAGAAGTTAAGAACGGTTTTCAAAAATAAGCGTCGTTACAAAGCTATGATGAATGGTAAAGACGAAGAAACTATTTTCTAATTTAGTAAAGCAGGAACTCTTAGTTTCTGCTTTTTTGTAATCGTATTTTTGATAAAGTATAAAATCTTTTTTCAATTTCAAAGCCTAAGTATTTTCTGTTCAGTTTTTTAGCAACTATTGCAGTTGTACCTGACCCCATAAATGGATCAAAAACTAAATCGTTTTTATTTGAACTTGCTAAAATAATTCTTTCAATAAGTTTTTCTGGTTTTTGTGTTGGATGTTCGGTGTTTTCTGGCATTGACCAAAAGGGGACTGTTAAATCAGTCCAAATATTTGAAGGGTGAGTCATTCGAAATTTTTGTCCATCAATTTCTTGCCAATCTTTTGGGTTACCTTTTTGATCAACATAAGGTGCTATAACTTCTTTCCTGACTTTGACATCTTCAAGATTGAAAGTGTAATCATCAGATTTAGTTGCAAACCAGATATCTTCCATGTTGTTTTTCCAGTTCTTTTTTGCTCCACGACCTTTGTCTCGTTTCCAAGTAATTCGATTGCGTACTATAAAATATTTTTTTAAAAGCGTTTCGATTATTGAGGAGGCTTCCCAGTTTATGCAAATGTAAATTGAACCATTTGTTTTTAAAATTCTAGCACATTCTGCAACCCAGTCTTCACACCAAATCGAAAAATCTTTTTCTTTTATGGAATGAACTGTACCTTGTCCAAAATCTTTTTTAATTGTATATGGCGGATCAGTTACAATAAGATCAATAAAGTTGTTTGGAATTTTTTTAATTTCCCTAACTGAATCACCGAAAAATATTTTATTTGATAGATTTGTTTTTGTAATATCAAAATCACTCAATTTTTCAATTTTAACTTGTTTTAAATCTTTACTTTTTACAGAAATGGTTTTGTTTCGAGTTGATTTCATGATTTAAATTTTTTTATTTCTTGGATACGTTTGTTTAAAAGCGGAGAAAAGTGGTTTTTATATCGATCTTGAAGTTTTGGATTACGCCAATCTGTTCCAGTAATTTGACCACGACATAATGATGAACCGCATTGGCATTGCCATTTCGAAATATAATTTTCATTAGCTTCAAAAAGCGCATAATCTATGGCTAATTCTTCGTTAATTGCAATATTTCTTTTGGCAATTATTGTATAAGCATCAATCATCCACATATTGGGTTCGCAGGAATGGTTAATGAAATATCCTTTTTCGTCACCACGTTCCTCGACGCTATAAAGATCTTCATCCCATTGTATGACTAATTTACCCATTTTTTTGTATTTTTTAACTTCGTTAGAATTTATGTAATGTCCTCCCCAAACAATTAATTTTTCACCTTTTTTTATATTTTTATTAGCAAATAGTCCTTGACCTTCGATTAAGCTTTTCTTAATATTGATTTTGGGATTTATCCAATCTTCTATATTTGTAGTTGGGGGTTTATGTTTTTGTAAGCTCATATAACTTTTTCGTTAGGCTAAAAAAATCGTATAATTGGTAATGCTTTTTTGAACTTCTTAATATTTATGACTTTTAGCGTTAAGTATTTTATCTTCATTCTTTTTAAAATATTCATCAACAGTTTCTGTTTTTAGTGTAATAGCGTTTTTCACATCTACGAATTCGGCACTATTTTCTTTGGTATCATAAATTGCAAAAGTTGCTTTTCCTGTTTTGTGAGCTGAGATTTCACCTGGGTTAACAATTAAACAGTTGCCTATTTTATCTTCGTTTTTTAAATGATTATGTCCGTAAAACACAGCGTCAAAATCTCCTGTTTTTGCCATTGGTTTAGCTAAATCCGGGAAGTGTGTGATAAAGATTTTTCTATTATCAAACTCAAGAAAATGATAAACGTTGTCGCTCATTGTAAGATTACTGCCTTGTTGAAGCGCTTTTCTGCAAATCGTTGGTTTATCGCCGTCGTTGTTTCCCCAAATGGCGAAAATAGGTGTTGGCGATTCTGATAATAAAGTTGCAATACCTGCATTCATAAAATCACCGAGGAAAATAATTTGTTCGACATCACGAGATTCAATTTCTTTTAAGGTAAGGATTAAGTTGTGAAAATTTTCGTGGATATCGGATAGGATTGCTATTTTCATATATTTAGAATAATTAGTTATTAATTTATTAGAAATTCTATTGCTTTTAATAAAATTATAAGTAAATCAGTTTTAAGACTTATTGTCTTAATTGAAATATTTAATGAATAATGTAGGGATTATTTAATCTAACTTCATTATAGCAGAAATGAATAATTTAAAAAATATTGACAAGCCTAAATTAAATTGGTAGATTTAATTGTCGGTTCTTTTGTTAAAACTGTTTTATTACTTCCAAAGGAGTTGCAAATGGGAATGGCAGAGGTTATATTATTTTGTCAATTTATTCCAGACGAAGAAGAAACACATTTTTTCGTGCGTAATGACCATGGAACTGATGATTCAGTCTACATAAAATTGCTTAATGAGGTACAGCTCTCAGATGGGCAAACTGTTAATGCTACCTCGCTTATCACAGGTGAATTAGTCTTTGTAGATCCAGATGAAAGTGTAATTCCTATCGCACTTAATTTTTGTAAATCTGAATAAGTAAGTAGAATAAAGGATTTCTTCTCAAGAGATCCTTTTTTGTTTTGGTTAAATTTTTGAAAAAAAAAGCACCGGCAGTGCTTGGATTATCCTATGTTGTTTGTAGCCAACATTTTTTTGGTGCCTTTGCAGACACTCCATGGATTGTCCAAATAGCTCGGTGCGAGGTTTGTTTTGCTGTTTTTTTGCGTACGTTGACGCTTTTACATGCGAAATCCATATGGATTTCTAGATTCCCCAAATTGTAGTTTCAGGCCATCGCCCTCCATCATCGGGTTAGTTTTCAATTGCGCTCGTTTAACGCTTTTTTATTATAACTAGCTGAATTTTCTTTGTCAATCTATTTGTGGATAATTTAAAAAACAAACGCGCCCCATCAATGACAGGGCGCTATGTAGAAAAAATTTCTTGTTGGACTATTGGCCAGCAATTCGCAAAAAGCGAATTATTTATGACCAACTGCGATTTTTAATCGCAACGCCCTCATTTGGACCTCCTATAGTAGTATTTATTTAATCATAATCGTACCAATATGATAGCATATAAATTTATTTTTGTCAAGTTGTGGTTTAATTAAAGTAGACAAAGTCCTATTTTTTGCTATAATTTACCTGAAATACATTTTACTACAAATTTTTACATTTTGGCT
>CAYSUN010000020.1:0-21161 GCA_964434235.1 uncultured Gammaproteobacteria bacterium
TGAGGTTTATGGTCAAGAGCCATTTGTCTTAAATTATCATAATCAATTAAACCAGTAACTTTGTCAGTCTTGTATCGAACAAAATTAAAGATTTTTGACATAGAAGTAACTGGGTGACCATGTGTTAAATGTCCACCATGACTTAAGTCCATGCCCAAAATAGTATCCCCAGGTTTTAGAAGTGCAAAGTAGCTTGCAATATTAGCAGGAGCGCCAGAAAGTGGTTGCACATTAACATGTTCAGCTTGAAATAATTCTTTGGCTCGGTCTATGGCTAATTGCTCAACAGTATCAACATTCTCTGTGCCACCATAGTAGCGATTACCAGGATAACCTTCAGAATATTTATTTGTTAAAACGCTACCTAAACATTCAAGTACTGACGGAGAAACAAAATTTTCTGAAGGAATAAGTTCAATAACATCTTGTTGTCTGCGAAGTTCTTTGATGATAGCTTCAGCAATTTTAGGGTCTTGCTGTTTTGAATTCTCAAGCATATTTTTTATTTTAAAAATATTTAATAAGTTATACTAATTTCATTGCTATAAACTCCACAACCTGAACCAGTGTTTTGGCAAACTTTGAAATAATAAGTTTGTCCGCTAGTTAAGTCTGTCCAAATATCGCTGGTGGCGGAATTGGAAGTGACTAAATGGTGATTATTACCAGGAAAGTTTACTCCGCCTGAAGTGTTGACAATAGTTCGAAATCCTTCTTGAAGCGGAACGCCAATTGTTTCCCAGGAAAGATCAATTTGTGAACCATTAGCTGTGCCAATTAATTGAATTGAGCCAGTTTGTTCTAACTGAACAGTAGTTAAAGTAACTTGAGCATCATTGCTATAAATTAGACATTGATCATCTTTTAATAAACAAACTCGAAAGTGATAAATGTCAGAAGACAATTTTGTCCATGTATCGCTACGCGCATTATTAGCTAATGAATGATATGAATTTCCTGGATAAGTTGGATTAGATGCTTGAGAAATCATTGTTTTGAAACCTTCAGTTGGTTTAAGATCCGAACTTAGATCCCAATTCAGATTTATTTTATCATTATCACTTGATGATGTAAGGATAATTGTGCCAGAAACAGTAGTTGATTTTCCAATAGTTGTTTCGTAGTTATCACTGTAAACGGTACATTTGTTTTCTGTGTTTAATGTGCAAACTCGGAAATAGTAAGTGTCATCTTCAAGGTTTTGCCAAGAATCAGAAAAAGTCGATTGGTCAACTTTGTGAAATGGTGATTCAGGATAAGTCGGATTTTTTTCAGTTCCTTTAAGCACGATGAAATTACTAAAAGAACTTAAGTTTTCAGGTTTCCATGTTAAATCTACCTTTGAATCAGTTGTTGTTCCTGTTAGTTTAATATTGTCCGCTTGTTTAGTTGAAGTTATAATTAAAGTTCTAGTGTTTTGATTTTTTCCTACTTTGGCAGTAATTTCAATTTTATTTTCGCCTGTCCCAAGTAAATATTCAGTTTCAAATTGACCGTTATTATTATCAAGTTCTTTGCCAGACATGAAAACTTCTGCGTCAGGATCAGTGGAGCCTTTGATTGTTATTTCATTTGTATCAACGCTCATTTCAGCCAACGCTGGTTCAGTAATAACAAGTTTGACTGTTTCTTCGAAAATGCCAAGAAAAAATTTGTTTTCCCGATCTTGTTCTAAATTCCAAACATACCATTCGTCTTTTAACAATTCATCAGATTTAACATCATCAGTTTGGATCATTGATTCAAGAGCTAAATCAGGATTAATTGTAGCCATGGTACCTGATTCAATTGTGCGCATATTTATAATATTTTCTTCAGCATCATAAATTTTGGCTTTAACCTTACTTTCCGTCACAGTCACTTTTGTTAATTGACTTGAAGTGAATACGTTGAAACCAGTCCCAAGTGCAGTCAGTTCTGTGAAGCCATTTTTTACTCGATAAATTGCAGTTGAACTATCATTAACTCGGTGAAAAATTGTGCCACTTTTTTGTTCAATAATAATGTCAGCCATGCCCATTTGCTCAATTACAAGCTCAGTATTTTCTTTTACTCGCATTACGCTTTTGTCAGGTAATTCTATAACTACTTTAGACGCACTACTAGTTTGAACGTAACTGCCAGTTGAAATTTTATAACCACTGCCAATTTCTTCCCAATTTTCTTCAGGGGCTTTAACCTCAACTTTTCCTTCGGTACTTAAAACTTTGGCGTAATTTATAGGTAGATTATCTTGGTCAGTGAATTTTTGATTTTGAGGATCTTCAGCCGGAGTATTTCTTATAGAAAAATAAACAAAAGTAGAAATTGCTAAAATTATAATTATTAGGAAATAAAATCCTCTTGTCTTGTGAAAAGGTTTTTTGTAGTAACTACTTCGAGTTTTAGCGTAGCGGTTGTGAGATGAGTATATTTTCATATATAAAGATATTTTAGCTTAAATAGGGTGTTTTGCCAAGTGTAATTGTTAAGTAAATAGTAGATAAAAAGTATTAAGTATTAAGTGTAAGCCCACTTAAGTGGTTGCTCTATGTTCCGTGTTTTGTGTTCTGTGTTCCTTATTTTCTTGTTTTTATGTTTTATTGATTTCTTGTTTTAGTGTCCGATGAGCCATGGGCTATAATGTTTAAATGCTTAAATGGTTTTTTTTATGTTTTTAATCATGTAAGTGCCAACCTGTTTATATCCTAATTTCTTATAAAAACCACGCACGCCAACGCCTGAAATTACTGCTATTTTGGTAAAGCCTTTTTTGCGAGCAAACTCTTCTGCTTCCAGTGTTAACTTTGTCCCTAATCCGGTATGTTGTATCTTTGTTGAGGCGCAAGATTTTGCGCCTTTATTCTGCGTCAGCTTAGCCAACTTACCGTAAGTATGAATTTCTCGAATCATAGCGCAATCTTGAAGTTCAGGAATGAAATTTTTTTCATCTTTGTTTGGTAATCTTAAACGTAGAAAAGCGAATAACTTTTTTTTGTCGTGGTTGGTTAATTGAAAAAAATATTCATCAGCAGAAGAAGCCTTGTAATGAATGGTTGAAAGTTTAGCTTCGTCTAAACCATGTAAATTTTCACGCGCTTCGCGACAGCGAATACATTGACAAGATTTTCCTTGCGCGTGCAATTCTTTTTGTAAATTTTCTCTCAGATTTGAAATTTTATTTCCAGCTTCAATACTTTCAAGCGGAATGTCTCTGATTAAACGAATGATTCGAACGTATGGAGGTACTGATAATTTTATTTTTAAAAGTAAATCTAATAAAGTTTTGTCTGAATAAGGTTTGTATTTGCCTTGTTTCCACCAGCGATATAATAATGAGTTTTTTGTTACTACAGTCGGATAAATTTTAATGAAATCTGGCTGGAATTTTTCATCAGAAAAAAGGGTTTGAAAATCTTTTAAATCCTTGGTTGGTGTTGAGCCTGGTAAATTGGGCATCATGTGATAAGCAATTTTGAATCCAGCCATTTTAAATAATTTTGTTGCTTCGGCAACTTCTTTGATATAATGGCCTCTTTTATTCAAATGCAAAACTTTATCGTCAAGTGATTGCACGCCAAGTTCAACTTTTGTGGCTCCAAGTTCTCGCCAATAAATAATTTCCTTTTCTGAAACATAATCAGGTCTTGTCTCAATAGTTAGCGCAACTATTCGATGTTTAGCCTTCTCATTCCATTTGTGAGCTTGATTTATAGTTAAAGCAGTTTTGCCATTACACGCATCAAAGCATCTTTTGATAAACCAATTTTGATATTGTTTAGGAAAGCATGACCAAGTCCCGCCCATTACAATAAGCTCAACTTTGTCTGTTGCGTGACCATTGTCGTTTAATGCTCTAAGTCGAACACTAACTTGGGTGTGAGGATCAAATTTAGTTAAAATAGCGCGCATCACAGCTGGCTCATTAGAAAGATAACTTTTGGGCATTAGTTTTTCGTTTGGACAATAAGCACACTTACCAGGGCAAGGATAATGTTTAGTTAAAACTGCTACAGGTGCAACTCCAGACAAAGTTCTGATTTTTCTTTTTTGTAATAAATTTTCTAAATCAGGATTGGCTTTAGTCTTATTTTTTTTAAGCATTTTTCTGTACAAAGCCAAAAGATCAGCATTGGATATCATGCCGATCCTATATTCATTAGCAAACTGTCTTTTTGTTTTATTTAATCGATTAAGATTTTTGATTTTTAGGTTGGCTAATTTGTCGATAAGTAATTCGTGTGGAGTAATATCTTTCATTTACAATTTTAAGTTCTAAAATTATTTTAAAGTTTGATATTCTTTATAACATCGTCAAAATATTTTTCATAAAGTTCAATATTATAACTTTCATAAATCGGCATATAAAAATGAATGAATTGGTGAGTGTTAATCATAATATCAGCGTATAAAACAGCACCTTCATTGAATCTTTCTTCGCCAACTTGAACATTGCCACGGTAAACAAATTTTTGTTTTTTTCCAGGTTTGACATCTACTAAAAAGTCTTCATCTTGGTATTTGTCAGTGTTTTGAACGCCAGCGATATTAAAACTGCCCAGCGTCATGTCCGCAGTCGTTTCTAAGGTTAAAATTTGAATGTAGCTATCATCAGTTGAAGATCGAATAATACTATCATAGGAAACTGTTAAACCATTGTAGTAATCACTTTCATAAGCAAATTCAGATACTGACCAATTGTTTGGATAATTTAAAGTGTAATTCGAACCTAAAGTTTTTTGTCCTAAAATATATTTGACTTTAATATTACTTAAGTTGGCGTTTGTAATACCAATGCCTAATTCTCGCATTATGGCAAAAGCATTAGCTGGTCGGCCAAGAAAATAGCGTTTATTGTTATTTGGATTTAAATACCAAGCTTCGCCGTTTTTTTCTACTTGTAAAAGTATCCTGCCTTTTAGTCGGTTGATTAAATCCTGGTTTTTTGGCAAACTGCCATCACCTTTAGGATTGTGCCAGCTTTCTATTTCTGATTTATCAGAAAAATCATCATTATCAGTATCAGCGCTAAAAGCATTAGTTCCAATTGCCACTTCCAAATCATCTTCAAGTCCATCATTATCTATATCACTAGCATTAGTTTGAATAATACCAATAGGAATCTGAGCAAGGTTTGCATTACTAATACCAAGCCCTAAATTGCGCATGATGCTAAAAGCGTCGTCTGGTCGGCCAAGGTAGTACCGATTATCATTAACTGGATAAATGTACCAAGCTTCGCCATTGGCTTCTACTTGTAAATAAATTTTTCCTGAATGAAAACTGGCTGCACTTGCTAAAATTGGCGAAAGTGTAATAATAAGTGTAATGATAAATACTTGCAAAATTTTTGTTTTTGACATATTATATTATGATTTCAATTAATTATTGAAAAATGATTAGAATAATAATTAGTAAAATAATTCTCTTTAATTATAGCTTAACATGCCAGAAAGTTCAACTAATGACTACGTCGAGCAAAATCGGCAAAGTTACAATAAAATAGCAGAGAAATGGTCACTTTCCAGAAAATATGTTTGGCCAGATCTTTTGATATTTAAAAATTATTTAAAAAATGGACAAAAAGTTTTGGATCTTGGTTGTGGAAATGGGCGATTGGTTGAGCTTTTTAATGATTTTGATGTTGATTATCTTGGTGTTGATTATAGCGAAAATTTAATTGCTCAGGCGAAAAATAATTTTCCAAGTAAAAAATTTGAAGTTCAAGATGCTTTAGATCTAAATTTTGAACATGGTCAGTTCGATGTTGTTCTTTGTACAGCTGTTTTAAATCATATACCGAAAAATCAACAAAAAACTTTTATTGAGAATATTCGTAAAGTTTTAAAACCTGGTGGGATTTTACTTTTAAGTAATTGGAGTTTGTGGAATGTAAAAAGTAAAAAATCTGTTTGGAAAAGTAAAGTTACAAAATTTAGAGATGTTTTAACGAAGTGGAAAAGCGGTGATGAAGAAGTTGATTTGTATTATTATGCTTGGACTAAAAAACAAGTAAATAAAATATTAGCAAGTCATAATTTTAAAGTTGAAAAAAATTACTATTCTAAACTTGGCAAATCAACAATTTTACCATTGGCAGAAAATATTATTACTATCGCTAAAAATAATCATCCAAGTTTAATAAAAAAGAAAAGCAATATACATGGTTATGGAATATTTACTGACAAGAATCTTGCCAAGGGAGAAAATTTTTATGATATTCCATTAACCAATTTGCATTATAAAAATAATAAAAGATTTGCTTATATTGGCAATGATCAATATGTTTGTGATTTAACAGTTTTGAATTGGGTTAATCATTCTTGCGAACCAAATTCGTATTTAGATTTATCTGGAATTAAACCGTGTTTAGTTGCCTTGGAAGATATCAAGGTCGGATCAGAAATTGTTTGTAATTACAATTTTTCAGAAAAAGAAGGAGTTTATCGTCATTGTAAATGTGGATCAAAAATGTGTAAAAGTGATTTTGGGAAAAAGAAATAATTGAAAAATTAAATAAAAAAGACTTTCTAATGAAAGTCTTTTTTGTAACAGTTATCTTGGTTTTTTGGTTGTACTTCTTACACCATGAGCTTTTTCCAGTTTTTTCCTAATTTTTGCTTTGTATTTTTCTAAAGGAGTTCGGTATTTCATAAGATGCTAATTGTTATTATTACAACTATATTATACAATATTTTTTAATTTAAGTGAAATTAAGGTTTTTTTATCTAATTTTAGTCTAGCTATTGACAAAGTTTGTTGTCTGTGATAATGTATTTTGTTGAGTTCGGTTCATTGACATTACCAACCAAGGAGTGCTCATGTTTAGAAAATTTTGGATTTGGCTTACTTTAATGCTTGGAATGAGAAAACAACAGGTAGAAATTCCTACAACTGAAATTGATTCAGGATCAGTTAAGGCAGAAGAATCACAGGAAACAACGCAAACAAAGTCTGAAAAACATTTAACTAGAGAAGAAAAAAAATATTTGAAAACAAATCGAAGTATTTATTCTCTTGTTATTTTAGTTGCTTTTAGTTTTGTCAATCAGGGTGAAGTAGATGTGGTCAAGGAAAACACGCCAGGATTTCGGTTGTTGTTTGATCATGTACGAGATGAAGATCGCGAAAATTTTCTTAATACTGTTCGACATTATTTTAAGCTATGCCTCTATTATCTGGGAACATTTTTTGATTATCCTGGTGATATTTGGGAAAGTTTGGTTTTTGCCAATTTTCAATATGTTTTTGGTTATTCAAAAGAAGAAGTAGCAACTTTAATTAGGCAGTATCTTTCCAGTTGTCCTCCAGGTACTTTTACGTACAGGTTGAAATCTCAGGTTTTTCCTGCTGAATTGATTGAACAAGATTATATTGATGGAATAAAGGGTTATCTGTATTCTGAGAATTTTGAAGAAATTGATGAAATCATAACCAAAGCCCAGTTGTCAATTGAAGTTGTGGAGCAACTTATTGTTGACACTGTTGTTGGAAAATTAAATGAATATGTTGTTTGTATTGATTCAAAAGAAGAAAAGATTAGAATTAATGCTCCACGTTATATTCAAGCAATTAAGAAAATCATGGCTTGGCACCCTGTTGACTTGAAGGAAGTTTTCCTTAGTTTGATCGTATGTGATCTTGATGTTTATCTTTTGATCAAGGAATTGTCTGTTTTTGATCAGTTTGATAGATCACAGCAAAAATATGTAGCTCGGATATACTGCTTGAATTCATTCAAATTGGGTTCTACAAACAAGTCCAGTGATGTGCAAAAAGTTATTGAAGAGTTTGGATTTACTTGGGAAGATTTGGCGGATGAACTTCGCCGAGAAAAGCAATTGCTCAATTTCTCTATGGTTTGGTATTTTGATCATTTGGATAAATAAGACAATCAGTAATCGTCACCCCACTATTCAGAATAGTGGGTTTTTTGTTTAAATCTTTAAAACATTAATTTTAAAGTTAACATATCAAGATGATTTTTTATTGTAATTTTTTCTTAAATATGGTAAAATTTATACAGTTATAACATCAGAAATTAAATTTAATATGAATTTAGAAAATATTAAAAAAGTTTATATCTCAGGAATTGGCGGGATTGGAGTTTCAGCTCTGGCTCGTTTTTTTATTCATCGTGGAGTAGAAGTGCAAGGTTCAGATATACACAAATCAGAGATTACTGATGAGCTAGAAAAAATTGGCGTTAAAATAAACTTTGAACAAAAAGAAGAAAATATAACTTTTTCAACTGATATACTTGTTTATTCATCAGCTGTACCACTGGAAAATCCTGAAAGACAAAAAGCTAAAAAAGAAAATATTCCACAAAAAAGTTATTTTGAAATTTTAGGTGAGGTTAGTCGAGATTTTAACACAGTGGCAATTTCAGGCACGAACGGAAAGTCTACGACTACGGCCATGCTTGCTAGTTGTTTAATAGACGCAGAAAAAGATCCGACTGTAATTGTAGGATCAAATTTTGAAAAATTGGATATGAATTTTCGAGCTGGGAATTCAAATTTATTTATTATGGAAGCTTGCGAATATCGCGCACACATGCTTTTGTTAAGACCTCAAACTATAATACTGACAAATATCGAGGAAGATCATTTAGATTTTTATAAAGATTTAAATCATATTGTACAAACTTTTCAGCAATATGTTAGTGGTCTTCGAGACGAAAATAATCTTTTAATTATTAATAATGATGATGTTAATATTCGTCAGCTTAATTTACCAAAATGTAAAGTTGTGAACTATGGTTTAATTGGTGGGGCTGATGTTTGGGCTTTTAATATTCGTAAATTAGCCGGTGTGCAAAAGTTTAGCGTTTCATATTATGGACGAGATCTTGGCGAATTTGAACTGCAAGTTCCTGGTGATCATAATATTTATAATGCTTTGGCCGCTATTGCTTATAGCTTAAGTTTAGAAATTCCGATCGGGAAAATAAAACAGTCTTTGGCTGAGTTTAAAGGCATTTGGCGACGTTTTGAAATTATTAAAAATGATGATTATACAGTAATTTCAGATTATGCGCATCATCCAACAGCCTTAAAAACTTTAATTCGTGGTACAAAAGAATTTTTTCCAGGACGCAGGGTTATTACAGTTTTTCAACCTCATCAAAAAGATCGAACAATGAAATTATTTGGTGATTTTGTGAAAAGTTTTACTGAAGCGGAAATAGTTATTTTGGCAGAAATTTATGATGTTAAAGGTCGCGAAGCTAACATTAAAATAAGTTCAAAAGACATAGTTGAAAAAGTAAAACAAAATGATCCGAAAAAACAGATAGAATATGCTGAGGATTTGTTGTCTGCCAAAATTAAAACAAAATCTATAATCGAAAAAGGTGACGTTGTGCTCGTTGTTGGGGCTGGTGATATTTATGAAATAGCTAAAGAATTATAATGTAATTATGCTATCAGATAAAAAAGTTTTACTAACATCCTATGAAAATCCCGACGTGGATGGAGTCAGTTGTTGCTATGCTTATTCTGAATTTCTTCGGAATAAAAATGTTGAGGCAACAGCTATTTTTTTCGGCAACGTTCAAAGGGAAGCTCAGTTTGTTTTGGATAAATTTAATATCAAGATAAATAAAGAAGAGGATTTAATTGATGAATATAAAAATGTTATTTTACTTGATGCGAGCGAAATTTTGCGACTGCCTCAAACGATTAAACCTGAACAAATTATTGAAATTATTGATCATAGAAACTCAGAGGATTTAAATGGATTCCCTAATGCAAAAATTCAAATTGAATTAGTTGGTTCATGCGCAACCTTAATTGCAGAAAAATTTAGCCAGGCGGATATGAAGATTTCTGAAAATTCAGCAGTCCTTCTTTATTCAGCCATAGTTTCTAATACATTAAATTTTCAAGGTAAATTATCAACAGAAAGAGATAGAAGAATGGCTGAGTGGTTAAAAATCAAGATTGAACTTCCTGAGGATTATGTTCACCAAATGTTTGTTTATAAATCAAAATTCACCCAAAAACTAAAGGATGTTTTATTGGGTGATTTTAAAGATTTTAAGGTCAATGATGTTAAGCTTGGTATTGCTCAAGTAGAAATTATTAATGTTAATCAATTTATTGAAAATAATCTTGAAGAAATTGAAAAAACATTAGCAGAAATAAAAAAAGAAAAATCAATAAAGTATATTTTTCTAAATTGTATTGATTTGGAAGCTGGGTTTAATACTCTTGTGGCAATTGATCTGCCCACAAAAAAAATTATTACTTTGGCTTTGAATATAAAATTTAAAGGTAATATTGCTCAAACCAAGGTGTTTATGATGAGGAAAGAAATTGTGCCGTTAATCAAAAACATTTGTTAGAGCAAGCAAGGTTTTCTAACTTGGTAGATTTTGTAAAAACGGGAGTAGCGTTTCAATTTATATTCGCATAATAAATATATGGAGGAGTTAATTAAGAAAAAAGGTAGATTGCGTAAACAGCAAAAGAAAAAAATGGCTAAAACTTCAGGTTCGTTGGCTGGACAGTTCAGTCGTATGCGAACAGCCAAAGGTTATGCTAAAAATTCAAAAACTGAAATAATCATTAAGATTAAATAAATAGTTAATTATTCTAATAAATTTTTATGTTGGTAGCTAAATCCGAAATTTTGTGCTACAATACTCTTATGAAAAAAGATTTAGAACAAAAAATAGGTCTTGAAGTCAAGGAAAATGAAAATTTGTCCAAGTATACTACTTTTAAAATTGGCGGTCCGGCCAAATTTTTTATTGAAGTAAATAACAAATCAGATTTATTCAAAACATTAAAAGCAGTTCATGAATTAAAGTTGCCGTTTTTTATTTTGGGTGGTGGCAGTAATGTTCTTGTTTCTGACAAAGGTTTTGATGGTGTGGTGATTCATTTAACTGAAGGCGATATTGAATATTTTGGTGGTGGAGCGAAAGTTTTTGCTGGTAATGATTGGCGAAAATTTACTCGTTCAGTGATTGAAAAAGGCTTGAGTGGATTAGAGTTTGGGGCAAATATTCCTGGAACAGTTGGCGGAGCAGTTTACGGTAATGCTGGTGCTTATGGCCAAGGCGCTGGTGATTTTGTTGATCGCGTTGAGGTTATTGTAGGAGTTGGTGATTTTGTTGATCCCTCTTCAGTAATGGTAGGAGCAGGTGATTTCGTTGACCCATCTTCAGCAATGGTAGGAGCTGAATATCATTCAGCTCAAAAACCCAAAGCAAACAACGAAATCACGTTGAAAGTTTTAACCAAAGAAGAATGTAATTTTGAATATCGTGAAAGTATTTTTAAAAAAAATAAAAATTGGATAATTTCTGAAGTGATATTTAAGTTAATGCCTGATGAAAAATCAGCTGAAAAGTTAAAACAAATTGATGAAGAATGGAATAAGCGTCTTTGTAGTCAACCATTGGATTTACCAAGTGCTGGTTGTTCATTCAAAAATATTTTATACACACCAGAATTAGAAAAGTTTAAAGAATGGGAAATAAAAGGGAAGTTGCCAGTAGCAAAATTTATTGAGGATCTAGATTTAAAAGGTTATAAAATCGGCGGTGCTATGGTTTCTGATAAACATGCAAATTTTATACTTAATTTTAATAATGCTTCAGCTGATGATGTTATGCAACTTATCAGCTTAGTCAAATCAAAAGTTCGTACAAATTTTAATATTCAACTTGAAGAAGAGGTCCAATACCTTGGCTTTAATTAAAAAAATATGTTTCATCGTTCAGCTTTGAAGTCAATCCTTAATTATAAAGTTAACATTGTGATTAAGGTTTTAATCATGTCAGATTTTATAATTTTTTCAGCTGGAAATTTGCTCGCACCGATTTTTGCCATTTTTGTTATGGAAAGAATTCATGGTGCAGGTTTAGAAGTCGTGGGAATTTGTGCCTCATTATATTATATTGCCAAAGCTTTGGTTGAATTGCCCGTTGGTAGATTTATTGATAAAACAAAATCAGAAAAAGATGATTTGTGGACAGCTCTTCTCGGCACAATTCTAACGGCAGTTATTTATGTTGTTTACATGTTTATTGATCAAGTATGGCAGTTGTATGTTGCCCATATAATTTTGGGCATGGCTGCAGCTTTGGCTTATCCTGGTTGGTATTCTATTTTTACTCGACACGTTGATAAAGACAAAAAAGGTGTTGAGTGGAGTTTGTATGATGTTATGATGGGTATTGGAATGTCAATTTCCGCAGCTCTTGGTGCTTTTATTGCAGATTATTATGGATTTAATACTTTGATGATGATCGCCTTTGTTGTGACGACTATTGGCGCATTATTACTCATTTCTATAAGAAATAAAATTTATAAATCATAAAATAACTACTAGCTTAAAGTTTTTTTATCAGATTGTCGGCTAATTTATAAAAAATAGATTCAAACGCAGTCTATATAAAAACAATAAGTTGGACTAGCATATGAAAATTAATTTGAAAACAAAGAATTTGGAACTTACAACCCAAATTAAAAATCACGTTACGGAAAAGTTGGGTGGTCTTGATAAGTTTTTTAATAATATTCAGCAAGTAGACGTCGAAGTAGGAAAAACAAAAGCTAGTCAGAATAAAGGTGTTATATTTTTTTGTGAAGTAAATGTAAGTGTGCCGAAAAAGTTACTTCGATTTCGAAAAGAATTTTCTGATATTATGAAAGCAATTAATGAATCGAAAAAAGGAATTCAAAACGAAATTAAGAAATATAAAGAACAATATTTATAAAATAATGATTTGAATCGTTTAGTTTAATATTTTTGTTTATGAAAGAAATTCCAACAAAAGAAAAAGAATTAAAACAGATAAAATCATTGCGAGAGTTTTCTGATTCTGATTTAGATTATTTTAAAGAATTGGAAGGCGAAAATGGTTGGATTGCTTATGGTGATCCGACTTACCAAAATGTGCGATATTTTGTTGTGGATAGTGATAACGATGAACACCTTGGAATCGTTGGTTTGTTTGATTTTGAAGACCAGAAGAATGTAACTCACGCTGTAGTTGATCCAAAGTTTAGGGGACAAGGATTGGCTCAAAAATTTCTTGATAAAATAACCAAAGAGCTTGATTTGAAATTTTACATTTGCACTGTAGATCTTGATAACGTATCTTCTTTAAGAGCAATGGGAAAAAATCCAAATTTGCTCAGGGTTAGTGATGCTGACTATGAAGAGAAATATCATAAAGTAAAGTTTCAATACGAAAAGTCAGAACAAAAAAAATAAGAAAAAATAAAAGACCGCGCTGAATTGTTCAGTGCGGTCTTTATTTAATTTTATATAATGTTTTTTCCATTTTAGGACTTATGATAAATGGAATTTTGCCGTAAAGTTCTTGGGCTTTTTGTGGCCCATCAATAGAAAGCGCCACAAGATAAAAGTACAAAACTTTTTTTCGATTGTTTTTTGCTTTTAAGCTTGCACTGATTGAGGCCATTAAACAGGGGAAAGAAATCCAGATTGGTGTTATTATCAGATGAAAGAAAAAGACATAAACACTAAAAGTTTTTTGACCAGCTCTCCTAAGTAAAATGTACCAAATTAAAGTTATTGTTCGTGTGAAAGCCAACCAGACAAGGTAAGCTAATAGCCCAACCTTTCCCACAAAGGGGATACTCCAGACGATATTTTCCATGGTGTTTTTCCTTGTCAAAGAAACATTAAAGAAATATTATAAAAATTTAGCATTTTTGTATAATTAAAGCAAGGGTAAATAAATGTTGTCATAAAATTTAAAATAAAAAGATTTTTGGTCATTGACCAAAAATCTGTAGTATTAAAATTGAATTTTATGATTTTGTCGATCTTGGATTTTTTTTAGAACGAGTAGGCTTCCTTGTAGAGGGAGCTTTTTTAATTGGAGTCATTTCTTCTTGTAGATCACTCAGATTAACAATTCCCCGTTCAACCAAGTCTTCAATTCGACTCATTAAATTTGGGACCAGTCCTCTTTTTATAATACCAAGAACTAATTCGCGTGTGTTTTTAGGCAATAATTCTTTTGAAGAACTGGCTGCCAAACTCACTAAAGTCATTTCATCATTCTGCTTTTGATTAGAACTGGGAATAAAGTTTTCAATTACTGATTGGAAAAGTTCATCATTAACTATTGGTAATTCTTGACGAAAAGCTTTTTTCTTTGCGTCTCGACAAATTTTTTCCAGATCAGCTCCAGAAAAATTGTCAGTCATTTCTGCAAATTTAGTAAAGTCTTTGATGTCATGAGTAATCTTGTATTTTTTAAACATAACTTGAATGATAGCTTCACGGCTTTCCAAATCAGGCATTGGTAGAACCAATCTTTCATCACTGCGACCAGATCGCATAAGTGCTGGGTCTATTCGATCAGGACGATTAGTACAGTTTATGAAAAGCACTTTACCTCTGATTTTCGGATCAGATAGAAATCGCATTTGCATGTTCATTAATCTAGCGCTCACACCACCATCGTTATCTCCATTGCTTCTCTGGGCATCGCCTAGGTCAGCTTCATCATTTAGAACAATAACAGGAGCAATACATCGTAGACCAAATAGTTGTTTTTCTTTTTTGGCTTCAGATTCACCAACAAAGGAGCCACGAGGACTTTTCAGCTCAACAAAGTTAAAGCCGATGGTTGCGGCTAAAGCTTCGCAAATGGCTGATTTACCAGTACCTGGGGGACCCATGAGTGTAATACCCATTGGCACAAATTCGATTCTACCTTCAGAAATATTTGTTGTAACTTCATGAAAGTAGTTTTTGATATGTTCCAGTCCACCGATCTGATCAAGCGTGATTGATAGTATTTTAACTTCTAGTACATCACCAAATTCATCATTCAAAATTTTATTTTTCTTTTCCCTAACTTCTCTAATTGCTACGGGTACGTGACGACTTCGGCAGAAGACAAAAATTTCATGAATTTGTTGGAGATTCAAACCTTGAGTAGTGTGAATCATGCTGGACATAGAAAAGTCAGGAGAAATTTCATATGTCATGAAGTTAAATGTATCCAGTCTTTGGTAAAGACTTTCAATCTTGGCAGTATCGGCATTTAATCTAGCTAACTGAAGTTGCTCCATTATTGATTGAGCTTCTGGTGGAATTTTGGTCAGCATTTCTAAAAAAAGTTTTCGCTGTTCAATATCCGGTTTATCAATGCGAACTGACGAAATACCATTCCCACTCTCACGAATTTCTTGACTGATCTTACTGATTTGGTCAGTGATCAAAATAATAATGTTTCGATTGGCTTTTATTTTACTGTCAGTAGACCAATTAATAAGTCTTTGAATATTGACTCTGTCAACAGGTGACATATTCATGCCAACGGTGTTTGGAACAACATGATGGGCAGACTGAAGAATAACTGCCATATCTTTTATTCGAGCAAGTGCAATTTCCAAAGCTTCTAAACAAATTGTCGGATCTTTTGGCATCCTTTTCTGATTTCGAACAATTTCTGCCGGCATAGCAGTATTAAAAGGATTACCAACGGTCGAAGCATCAAGATTGCCAACAGTTTGCCGAAATTTAATTTCCATTTCAGGTGTTAAGAATGTCAAACCTGATGCAATATTATAGAATACAACCATTTTGGCATTTTTAAATGCTTTTGCAAAAAATTCTTTCAGTGAAACATACCCTGGTTCTTCGATTGCTGGATAGTTTGTATTGGGAAGAAGTCCATTGATATCACCAAATAAAATGAATTCATGGGCAATGCTCGCATCATATCTATCGGCAAAATCATGCAAATACCAGTTAGGCATGGGAATTCTAGTTTTTTCTGTCATTAGTCATCCTCCGAATAGTTTATTGTGATTGAAAAGAACACTAAATTTAGTCAATTGCTTGACGTTATAAATTATCATCTTTAAATGTAAATGTCAATTGTAGTTAAGATTAAGCTTGTTTTTTATTCTTATTTATGATAGTATTAAATCAGTTAAAAAGTTAAAATCTGAAAGTTCAAAGCAATAAAATTACACATTTTTTGTTAATTATTACTTAAAATTTTCTATACCAAAATATGAGTTTATTAAAGAAAATATTCAAAGTCAAAGATGCTAATGATAAGGTAATTGATCAGATGAAACCAGTAATTGACCAAATAAATAGTTTTAAGGAAAGTTATGAAAAATTGTCTGATGAAGACTTAAAGGCTAAAACTGCTCAATTTAAATCTCAACTAAAAAGTGGAAAAACTTTAGATGATATTTTACCGGAAGCTTTTGCTGTTGTACGTGAAGCCAATAAAAGAGCTATCAATGTATTTCATTATGATGTTCAACTGGTTGGTGGTGTGGTTTTGCATCGAGGTGAAATTGCTGAAATGAAAACCGGAGAAGGAAAAACTCACGTGGCTGCTTTAGCTTTATATTTAAATGCTTTGGCAGGAAAAGGTGCACACTTGGTTACAGTTAATGATTATTTAGCAAAGCGTGATGCTGCTTGGAACGGTTTAGCTAATCATAAACTTGGAATTAAAACAGCGTGTTTAATTCACGATCAAGCTTTGATTTTTGATCAAGAATATTTTGATGAAGAACAAAAAGATGAAAGATTAAAACACATGCGTCCATGTACTCGTAAAGAAGCTTATTCGGCTGATATAACTTATGGTACAAATAGTGAATTTGGTTTTGATTATTTGCGCGATAATATGGCACCTGATTTAAATTCGCAAGTTCAAAGAGAGTTAAATTATGTAATAGTTGATGAAGTTGATTCAGTTTTAATTGATGAAGCTAGAACCCCACTTATTATTTCTGCACCAGCTGAGGAGTCCGCTCAGCTTTATAAACGGTTTGCTACTTTGGTTCCAACTTTAATTGAAAATCATGATTATAATGTAGACGAAAAAATGCGAACTGCTACTTTGACTGATGCTGGTATTGAGAAAGTTGAAAAAATATTAGGCATGGGCAATATTTACAATGAAGGTGGAATCCATTTTGTTCATCATTTAGAACAAGCTCTTAATGCGCATGCACTTTACAAAAAAGATAAGGAATATGTTGTCAAAGATGGGGAAGTGATGATTATTGATGAATTTACCGGGCGATTGATGGAAGGACGTAGATATTCAGAAGGACTTCATCAAGCGATTGAAGCGAAAGAAGGTGTTGAGGTTAAAAAGGAAAGTCGAACTTTGGCTACGATTACAATTCAAAATTATTTTAGAATGTATAAAAAGCTTTCTGGTATGACTGGAACAGCGGCCAGTGAAGCTGAAGAGTTCTCCAAAATTTATAGTTTAGAAGTAACTGTTATACCAACAAATCAGCCGATTATTCGATATGATATGACTGATCGGGTTTATGCAACAGAAAAAGGCCGATTTATGGCCGTAGTTAAAGAAATAAAAAGATTACATGAAAAAGGTCAGCCGGTTTTGGTTGGTACAATTTCTATTGAAAAAAATGAGTTACTTTCAAGCTTACTAAAACAAGAAGGTGTGCCACATGAACTTTTAAATGCTAAAAATCATGAAAAAGAAGCAAGTATTATTTCTCAAGCTGGTCGGATTGGAGCTGTAACAGTTGCTACCAATATGGCTGGTCGAGGTGTGGATATTAAATTAGGTGGAGATCCATATAACAAAGAAGAAGCTGAAAAAGTCAAAGAATTGGGTGGGCTTTTTGTGCTAGGAACAGAAAGGCATGAATCTCGAAGAATTGATAATCAGCTTCGTGGTCGTTCTGGTCGACAAGGTGATCCAGGTGCCTCTCAGTTTTATATTTCCATGGAAGATGATTTAATGCGAATTTTTGGAACTGATCGAGTTAGAATGTTAATGCAAAGAATTGGTGTGCCAGAAGACATGCCAATCGAAAATAAAATTATTTCTAATTCAATTGAAAAAGCTCAACGAAAAGTTGAAGGTCATCATTTTGATATGCGTAAACATATTGTTGAATATGATGATGTTATTAATAAACAAAGAACTGTAATTTACGAAAAAAGAAAAAATATTTTAAGGTCAGCCAAAGAAGATCCAACTTTAACTAGAAAAACAGTTATGGAAATGGTTGAAAATGAAATCGAGCAAGTAGTCTCTTTTCATACTCAAGAAGCTGATCAAGCGCAGTGGAATCTTCAAGAAATTTGTGAAGTAATGAAAACCATTTTCCCTTTTTCAGAAGAGAATTGCCAGGTAGTCAGCGGTATAGAAAATATTGCTGGTGATAAGGCGCAAGATGCAGTTGCTCGGACAAAAATAATTCAATATTTATTCAAAGAAGCAAAAAATCAGTATGAATTGCTAGAAAAAAGAATTGAAGAACAAGCGGGAAACAAAGAAACTATTCGTTTGGTTGAAAAAGAAATTTTAATTAGAAGCATGGACAATCTTTGGATAGATCATTTAGACGCAATTTCTGCTTTGCGAACGGGTATTGGCTTAGTTGGTTATGGTCAAAGGGATCCATTGGTTGAATTTAAAAAAGAAACATATATTTTGTTTTTGCAATTGCAAAATTTAATTCAAAAGCAAGTTGTATACAGTATTTTTAAAGTAGGATTGGCGCAAAATATGCGTAAATCTGTTATGCAAAGTGATCAAGTTCAAACATCAGATATAAAAGCTTCAAGTCAATTCCGAACAGGGGATGATCCTTATGCTCCAGCTCGAAAATCAGATACTCCGATAGTTCAAAGTAAAGTTAAGAATGTAGACGGTGAAAAAGTTGGACGAAATGATTTGTGCCCCTGTGGTTCAGGTAAAAAATATAAAAAATGTTGCGGTTAATTTGAAGTAAAAATTTTCGTAATAACTAATTTTGAAGTTTTAGAATAAGTAATTAAAAGTTACAATAAAAAAGACGCGATCGTTGATGCGCGTCTTTTGCGTTTTTAGCGTAAGTTTTTTTTGATTTGTAGGAAAGATTGATAATCAATTCCAGCTTCACCAAGTTGATTCATTTTATGTCGTCCGTGATAATCTGAGCCACCAGTCAAAATCAACTTGTAATATCTGGCTAGAGTGGTTAAAAATTCCTGTTGGACTTTTGTATTTGTCGGATGGAAAATTTCAAGTCCTTTGATACCAGTAGCTAAAAGTTCTTCAATGTGATTTCGAAGTTGAGTTTCACTAACTCTGTTCATAAATTGGCCAGGATGAGCCCAAACTGCAAAACCACCAAGTTCTTTTACTGTTCTAACTGCACGAGCTGGTGTCATTAATTTTTTCTTATCATAACTGGTATGAGCAATACCACCTCTTAAGGTTTCCTGTTTGGCTTGAGTTGGCGTAGCCCCACAAAAACGAACTCGATAATCACGAAGCCACAAAATAAAACCCAGAGTACTTTTGCAACCAACAAGTTTATTCATTTCCACTAAATTGATGTCTGCAATTTGAGCTTGCTTGTAAGATTCTAAAGCTTTTTCAATTTTGTGGTTGAGAGCTTGTTGATTTGCTTGCAACAAAGTTTGGATTTTTTTTGAATCTGAATAATCAAGTCCATATCCTAAAATGTGAACTATATGTCCTTCGTAAATAGAACTTATTTCAAGACCAGCCAAGCCATCAAATTTGTATTCTGCTAAACTATTTTCAAATTCTGCTAGACCATCAACATTATCATGGTCAGTTAGACAAACTGCTTTTAGCCCGCGAAGTTTGGCTTTTCTAATAATTTCTCTAGGTGAATCGCTTCCGTCAGAATAATGTGAATGAACATGCATGTCAACTTCAAGCATCAATTACCTCCGTTGGTTAAATAACTTGAATATAATAAAGAAGATTCATTCCATTGTCAAGATATTCAATAAAAAGAAAACGCCCAACCGTGGTTACGGTTGAGCGTTCAGTATAGGGTCTATTTTGCAACGACTTGGAAATTATCCAAAATTGGGGCTTGAATTTTTAGCCCATAGTATGAGAACCATTCGTTCAACTTTGTGGTCAACATAGCGAAAAGTTCTCCGCTATCATACTTTGCCTGTACTTCTTCGCTGATCATTTTTGAAACAATTTTTTTGAAAATGTCTCTAATTTCTATTTCTGGACATAGGGGAATAGTAATATGCCCAGATGAAACCTGAAACAAAAATTCTTCAAAAACTGGTAGGGAAGTGTAGTCTGAAAAGAACAGAAGACTGTTTACGAGCTTTTCTGGGTCAGTTTTGTTTTCACCGATCCATAATTCTGCACTGAAGGACATAAAAACGCTACTAAGATCTTTGGAATAAAACGAGTTTGTCGGGTTGTATGTGATCGGCATGAGTCTAGTTGAAGGCAGGAATATTGACCATGATTTGGTCAGAAGCACGATCGGATTACGAACGATTCCATTTCTGTAAGTATGAAATTTCCCTCTAGCTAAAGCAACGTAGATCTGGCCAGGCGGTACTTTGACTGACAGCCATTGAGTAGCAACAATACTGAGGATAAGACATCCTCCTCCGAGAAATATTGTGACAACTGGACCTGAGCCAATTGCCCAGGTTGAGGTTAAACTTGACACAAGAATTCCAAGTGTCAAAAAAATCGTTCCGCAAATAAACAACAACCAACTAATGAATTTTGCCATGATTTTCCCCTTTGTATTGTTTTATTGATTAAATGAACATAATCATTATTATAACTTAAGATTATATCATATATTTGTATTATTGTCAATATGTGTGGGTGATGTGCATACATCTATTGTGATTTTTATCTAAATTTAGTTAAAAAATATACAGAATAAATGAAGGTTACTTTTTTTATTAATAAAAAGAAAACGCCCAACCGTGGTTACGGTTGAGCGTTCAGTAGCAAAATTAGTTCGATCCTTCCAGTTCTTTCATTCGTTTCAAGTATTCTTCCGAACACCTGAGAACAATGAAATTGCCGTAGTCACCTGGATCGTGAAGATCATGACCAAGGCAATCAGTCTGAATGTAATCTGCTGAAACCTGGATCTCATCCATTCTGATTCCTGACCATTTGGCCAAGGCTCGTTCAAAAATCTCCATCAGATCCGGTTCATACCTGAGATACAGCGTATCATCAGTGTCATCAGGTTGAAAAGTTCGTACCGTCTGTCCGTTTTCGGTCTTTCTTGTCGAATTTCCCATCTAGCACCTCCATGTGATAAATTATTGAAACGGAATTATATCATAAATATAAATTATTGTCAATACTTTGTACAGTTAACCTTCAAGGGTAACACATTTAGGGGCTAAATTTAGATATTTTT
>CAYSUN010000021.1:0-20494 GCA_964434235.1 uncultured Gammaproteobacteria bacterium
TTAGTTTAGTGTCTTTCTCTATTATACCTGTGCCTTTTGCTTTATTATACCCAATAATGCAGTCTTGACAAATGTCAATTTATAGTATATTATAGAAAGTTCTTGGAACCTTAATCAAGGAGGAAGCTCATGAGTGGACATTGCAATGGTCGATGTGTCAGGTTTGAGATTTCGGAAACGGAAGTGGTTTTTTCCTTCCATGGAAAAGAATTGAGAATTGCTAGGCCAACTAGCAGAGACCAGCATTCTGAGATGAAGGATCTTTGTGACTTGATGGGAGTAACCAAAGATGTTGCTAATTCGAAGGTCATTGATCCTGCTGAACTGGCAGAATTTGAAAGAGAAATTCAGGAACAAGGTCCTTTTGCTGAGCGACCGGATCGAATTGAAGATCCGCAAGTTTGTTTGAGCTATGAAGAAGAACAACTGGCCCTTGATATTGGTGGGCAATTTGGTCCAGCTGATTATGCTAATGGCAAAATCAGTTTGCCTGCTCAAAAGTAAAATATGAGAAACAAAAGAACTCTGACATTCAGAGTTCTTTCTTTTTTATTGTATTAATGGTTTTAAAGTTTAGGTTTATCCAGAGCAGTGGCTTCAAATTTTCCTCCCGTCCCAGTAATTTTCATTACATCTTTATCAACTTTTTTGAGTTCATTATCACCCATGTTCCAAGCGTTTACAACTGTACCTAAGTGTGAGCCAACTTTTTTGTGATAATCTTCGTAAGCTGCTAAATGATTTTGTAATTTTTCTACATTGTTTCTAATTTCTTTGGCTGATTCTTCAATTTGCAAAGCTCTTAATCCTTGTAAAACTGTTTGTAAATAAGCAGCAAACGTTGTAGGTGAAACAATAATAACTTTTTTTTCATTAAAAGCATAATCAATTAAATTGCGAGTATTGACCTTTACTGCGCCCACTTCATTAACTAATAAATCATAGTAAATTCCTTCAGCTGGAATAAACATGAAAGCAAATTCCAAAGTGTTTTCTTCTGGTCGAATATATTTTGATGTTTCGTCAATCCTTTTTTTCAAATCATTTTTAAATTCTTTTTCCAAAACTAATTTTTTTTCAGGATCATTTTCATCAATAATCCTTTGATAATTAGTTAATGAAAATTTTGCATCAATTGGCAATAATTTATCTTTAATTTTTACGACTGCGTCAACTGCTTCGCCACTTTTAAATCTGTATTGCATTTGAAAAGATTGTGGTGGCAAAATATTATTTAAAATAAGTTCAAGATTAGCTTCACCAAGAGCACCTCGAGTTTTTGAATTAGTTAGAATTTTTTCTAAACTTTGTAATTGGTCAGTAAAACCAATTACTTGTTTGTTTGTTTCATCAAGTTGCGTTAATTTTTCTGTTACATTACGAATAACTTGAGCACTGGCTGAAAATTGACCCTGCATGGTTTTTTGAATTTCACTTTGTTGGGAAGTTAGAGATTGTCGAATTTCTTTTAATTGCTCTTGCATCATGATCATTGATTGGTCATCTTTTTTTTCTTCTTCTGGCTTTTGTCCTTTTATTATAAAATAAATTATTATTCCAAAACCAATTATAATTAAAGCGAATTGTAAGTATTGCATAAAGTGATTGTTTTAGTTTATTGTTTTACTATTTTAACATGTAATCAGAAAAAAGAAAAAGCCCCACTGCAGTTTTGCAGTAGAGCTTTGTGAAACTAATTAATAGAGAATGGAACCAGTGTGGTCCCAATCCATGTAGCCGTGCCCATCAATTCGATGAACCAGCGATTTGAGCGTGCCCCCGTTGTAAGATTCCTCACAGCGGGCGAACGTCACATTCATGCCGTTGATCTCAAAAACAGCCGTTCCCCACGGCAGATATCGAACAAATTTGATCAAAGAATTAGATTGTTCTGCTTTTTGGAGTACTTCATTATAGAGAGTTTCCAAGAGTACTTTATTATGGCGATTCCAATCGAAAACATCATGGTCAGAACTTTCAATCCTATCAGGCAACCACAGCTCACGCACGACGACTTGGTGAGCACCAGCAATTTTGGCTGTTTCAATGTAGTCCAGTAGTGAGGCAAGGTCATTAACTCCTGCCTTGCAAAGAACTACTGAACAGCGAACCATTAGCCCGAGTTTTTGGGCCAGTCTGACTTGTTCCCACGGATCGTAGTCTGACCGAAGTCTCATCAGTTGACTATTGCGAGCCGATTTGTGGTGGGCAATAGAGAATGTGATCATTGTTAGTCCGTGATTTTGGAAATTTGATAGGAAATTTGGTTTTTCATGAAAAACAAAGCCATTGGTGTGCATGTCCACTGTTGGTAGATATTGTTTGCAAGTTCTAATAAGCTCACCAATATAAGTAGGGCTTTCCTGAAGTGGATCTGCTTTTCCCGTTAGAATAGCCGTGTAGGCACCACCTCTTTTGGCAAATTCTAGACCGACTTCAAGCCGATTAAAGTCTAGGATCGATTCAGAAACAGTATCCTTACGGTCAGCTGGGGTGGTTCTTGAAATACAGAATTTACAACCAGCGTTACAACGTGTGCGGTCACTGACTTGCACGGAAATTGATTGGACCTTCATTTGTCCACTACTAATTCCAGTTCGAGATAAAACTTCGACTGTCTGTTGAAGTTTTGCGACTTGTTGGGATAGTTCTTCGATTGAAGGCATTTTGTTTCCTGTTTGGGTTGGATTGTCAATTAACAATGAATAAAGAATTATATCAGTAATTTATTATTTTGTCAATGCTTAAAATTGACTAATTTTACACAAATATTAAGTGGTATTATTGACATTGTGTTGTAATTATGCTATAATTTTATGAATTGCAAGGCGAGAGGTTGCCTTTTTCAATGGAGAAAATCATGAAAAAAACAATCCTTTTCGCTATTTTAATCGTCTGTTGTTTGACCAACCTGAGTCAAGCTTCAGCCAAAATTCAAAAGGAGATCGTTTCTGCTGAGCAGGTTGATGCTCTAAGGAAAGCTGTTGCCAAGAAATACAACTACAAGGAAGTTATTTATCCGTTTGTATTGGTTGGTGACATTGTGAGTAAGTTGAACCATGGAAATGTCAACGGTCTTTTGCGGAATTGGAACAAAATTCCGAGTAGTAAAAGACTGAAGATTTTGGCCATGTTCAAAAAAGCCAAACTCAATCGTTTCGTTTTCCTCATGTTTGTTGAGAGCGGAGCTGATCCCAGTTTGGTAAGTTATGCAGGGGCTCGTGGTCTTTTCCAGATTATGCCAGCCACAGCAAAGGCTATTTGTGGTGTGGCGAAAGAAGAATTGCTCGACCCAGTGACTAATGCTCAGTGCGCGATCAAAGTTTTGATTAAGTATGGAGCAAAGGAAAACTGGCGTTGGGCGTTGGTCAAGTACAACGGGAAGTATGAAAGTTGTCCAGCCAAGGGTTACATGCGTTGTTTGCATGACAAGTATTTGGCGGGGAACAAAAAGTTGTACGGTGCAGTTCACTATCAAGCACACTTCCTGATTTATTCAGAAATGGGCCGACGGTTCATTTGGGACTGGGAAGATAGTCGCTTGACTAGTAAGTAGTTTTCGTAGTTCAAAGAGTGTTGGTCCTCGTGCCAGCACTCTTTTCTTTTTGTCAAAACAACACTAACCTGCTATAATTATAAAAAGTTTAAATATTATTATAAATAAAGTTGGCGACAAGCCGGCTGTGCGCCAGCACATCAAGGGGGTGGGTGGGCGGGAAATATATTATATGTCAAAGACAAATTTTGATTTTAAAAAATTTACAGAATCATGGAAGCTTTTAGTGGCTGCTGATATTGTGGTTTTTTCTTTAATAAAAAATAAGTTGAATGTACTTTTAGTTAAAAGACGATTTGAGCCAGGCGTTGGTAAATGGGCCATTCCTGGTGGTTTTATTCGTGAAGATGAAAGTCTTGAAGATGCAGCCTTGCGTGAATTAAATGAAGAAACTGGTTTGTCAAAATCTAGTTACCTTGAGCAACTTTATACTTTTGGTGAAGTCAAAAGAGATCCACGAGCCAGAGTAATTTCAGCTGCTTATATGGTTTTAGTAAGTGAGCCAGAAAAAATTAAATTAAAAGCCTCTGATGATGCGCGAGAAGCAAAATGGTTTCCTATAAATAATTTGCCTGATTTATCATTCGGAAATTCACATAAAGAAATTTTACTTTATGCTTGGCAAAGGTTGAAGTGGAAATTTGAATATACTAATGTTGCTGTTACTATGATGACAAAAGAGTTTACTTTAACTGATTTACAAAAAAGTTATGAAGCAGTTTACAATGAAGCGATTGACAAAAGAAATTTTCGTAAAAAGATTTTATCACTTGATATGGTTGAACCACTTGATAAAGTTACCAGCGACCTTGGTCGACCAGCTCAACTTTACAAAGCCACAAATACGAAACTAAAAATTTATAATAGAGTTGTTTAAATATGCAAAATCATAATTTTGAAATGGGAGGGGATCCTGTTCAAGAAACTGTGAAAAAAATTAGACAAGAGTTTGTGGAAGAGTCTGGTCAAGAAGCGCACACTGTGCGATTGGCTTGGTTTCGAGATATTCGGGCTCAAAAAAGAGCAGGAGCTGAGCAATATCAACAGCATCCAGATTATCAAAAAGATTCAACTGCTAAAGTCATAGATGTTGAGCTAGAAGGCAAAGAAAAACAGTACGATGCTTTGGAACAGCGTTTTGGGCACTTAACAGATGAGCAGATTAATCAAGTAATTGATGCTTTGAAAAATTAAAATACATTTTAAAAAAGGGACAAAGCGTCTCTTTTTTTGTTTAATTTTAGAAAAAATTATTATAAACACTTGACAAAGTGTAATAAGTACACTATAATATTCATGTAAGGTAATTTATTCAACTTTATAAACTCTTTAATTGTTATGGTATGAATAAACAAGAAATTAGCGAAAATTTAGAAAAACTGAAGGACGAGCATTTTAAGTTGGCAATGCGCTTGATTACAAAAGAAGATGATATTAGCGATGGGATTGACAAATCAGAAGAAATAGAGTAAACTACAAAGTCCTGTAATTAGATAGTTTTTAAATAGAAAGATAAGTTAATTGTAATGTTTTAGTTTTGGGTGTTCTTTCAATTAGCGAAAAATTCAACCTAGGGAGATTTATCATGAATCGTCTTCGTATCATTAAAATTGGTCGCATTCTCATTGTCGTTGATCCCAATCTAGATTTTACCGAAGGTGGTGCCTTGGCAGTTCTTGGTGGGGCAGCCTTGATGGCCAAGATTAATGCATTGATGGCTACTGGTAAGTACGATTTGATTATCGTTACTCAAGATTGGCATCCAGCAGGTCATTATGAATTTGCTTCTCGGCATGGACTGGAACCATTTGCTTTGATTGAACGCAATGGGGTAATTCAGGTAGTTTATCCAGATCATAGCATTCAGAATACAGCTGGTGCCAAGATTCATCCACTTTTGGATATGAGTCAAGTTGCACTCATTCTTCGCAAGGGTATGAATATAGATGTTGCCAGTCACTCAGCTTTTTATTCTGGTGAGGATCAGAAAGGTAATCGTTATCCTACGGGACTTGCTGGATATTTATCAGCTTTTGATTTCCAAGCAATTGATTTTGTTGGTTTAGCTTTTGATGTTTGTGTTAAGGATTCGGCACTTGATGCCAAGGTTGAGTATCCAGATAAAATAATTTCCGTTTTGTATGAATATTGTGCCTCTGTAAATCCTGGCAATGACGCTGAAACTGTGAGAGAATTACAGTTGGCTGGAGTTAATGTGGTTGGTTATTAAGTGAACATTCGGGAATTGGTTAACAAATCAATTCCCGCTTTATAAAGTTTATAATTTTGTATTGTAAGTTTTATTAAGTAAATGTTTTTTCAAAGGAGAATTACAAATGAAGAATAAGCGTATTGCCATTTTTGGTGGAAGTTTCAATCCGCCAGGCTTAAATCATCTGAATGTTGTTAAAATTCTTGAAGCAAATTTCGATGAAGTTTGGGTTGTGCCTTGCGGAAGGAGAATCAAAAATGGTGTGGCTGTTGTTAGTGCAAGTGAAAGAGCAGAAATGATTTTGCTCACTTTCTCTGGTCTAACGAAAACGGTAATTGACCTAAGCGACATTCACAATCACGAGTATACTCGAACTTACAATTTGGATCTCCGATTACAAGCGCAAATCACTGGGCAGATTTTCCATGTGGTAGGGTCTGATCTTGTTCAAGGCGGAGCTGATGGAAAATCTGAAATACAAATAAGTTGGTATCGTGGTCAAGAATTGTGGACGAAATTAAATTACGCTGTTATTCAAAGAGCAGAATATCCAATCACGAGTGCTGATTTGCCACCAAACTCATACATTGTTTCAGCACCTGAATTGGGTGGATCCAGTACTTTGATTCGAAAAAACATTGAACAAGGATTATCCATTTCAGGCTTGGTTGTCCCAGCAGTTGAAAAGCTTATTCACGATCGTGGTCTTTACAAGTAAAAACATTTTTCATGCACCTACTTATATTGTTAAGTAGGTGTTTTTTTGTTAAAATATTTTATTTAGTAGAAATTTTCCAAAGTAATTGAAAGTATTCCCGATAGTTATCAGCAATTTTTTTGTTTTTAATTAAAAAAGCGATCGGTAAATTTTCCCAAAGAATGTGACCAACAATATTGCCTGAAATCCATAGAACCAAAGGTGAGGCAGGGAAATTTTCAGGTAGGAATTTTAAATGATCAACTGTTTCTAATGTTTCAGTTTTGTGTTCACGTGCTTGCGGTTGGGCAATGGCAAAATGAGTAATGTTTTTTTTATCTTTGGCTTTTTTTAATACAGGGATGGAACTTTTGTATTTTGTGGGAAAAGTAAAAGTAGCACCGATTAAGTAAACATCTTCACCTTGGTCAATAATCATTTTGTAAACATCTAGCATGCCTTGTTCGCCAGAGAAAATTAATGTTTCAGAAGGGCTGGATATTTTTTGTGATTTAATTTCCTTGATAACATCCTTAGCAATTTCTTCTTGTGATTTTAAGTTTTGAATAATTGGTTCAGGATTCAGAAGGCTATAATAAAAAACGCCCTTTTTTGTAATCCTTCCGACAAGTTTTTTTGCAATAAGATCATCAAGTGCTCGGTAAACAATGTTTCGGTGAAATCCAGTTGTTTTAATAAGTGGCCCGACTTTGGACTCTCCTAACTCAAGAAGAGCAATGTAAACATCAGCTTGATTTGAAGTAAAATTTAAGTTTAGTAATTTTTCCTTAAGCATATATTTTTAGTGTGTTATTTGTATTTTAAGATTGTATTTTGTGTTGAAGCTCTCTCTGTTGAAGCTGCCCGTAGGCCGGCCGGCCGCCAGGCCATAGTAGACCCCTCCCGCTATGAGTTGTTGCTGGGAGGGGGTTGGAGGAGGGTAGTTCTTGGTGAACTTTCCGTCACATTTTTTGTTGCAACATCTGATTGCTAATTTTAGGGAAATGTTTATATTAAAGTAGATGACTTATCTTTATTTTAGCAAAATTTTACTTGTTTGTCAATAAGTGTCACTACAAATGTATTGACATTTTGTATTTTGTATAGTATAATTAAATCTTTAGTTCGTTGACAATAAAAAGGAGAATAGCCATGTCTAATAGTAAACAAGAAAAACCAATGACGTTTTTGTTTGTTTTTCCAATGTTTTGTGTTCTTCTAATGCTTTACGCTGCGTTTCAAGGTGGGTTTGAGTATTTTCTTGACAAAACCTTTCTACATAAAAATGCTCAAATACATGAAGACCTTAACCTCGAGATTAAAAAATTAAATAACCGTATTGAAAAACTGGAGGCTGATCATGATCAATAAAATATTGTATGTGATTTCTTCTATTAGTTTAGTTATAGTAATGATTATGATATGTCTGAGTATCATAAATTTAATTATGCCAATGAGCTGGTATGATGCGGTTTTTCCGTACGCGATCTCTAGTTTGTGGATATGGCTTTTGTGCATTTATTTTATTCTTTATCTTCGGGGTAGGAAAAGAAGAAAAGTAGAGGAAAATCATAAAAATGAACGTCATTAAAGTACCTAAAAGAGGAATCTACAAATACATGACTTGGCATTTCTATGCATTAGTAATAGCGCTTATCTCTTTTACTATTGGTTTTGTCTTAAAATATTCAGGACCATATGCAGTTTATTGCTACTTGATTCCAGTATTGATGCTCTGGCTTCCAGTTGTGCGCAAAACTGAAATTTCTAATGCTGAGGCGATGGATTTTGTTGGTTTGTATGTGCTTTGGCCGATTATGATTTTTAATGATTATTATATTATCTCACATGAAATGCAATTAGATAACAGCTATAAGGTGCCATTTATGGTTTTGATTGCTCTTGTTGTAATTATATGTTTGTCAGAACATCCTCCTTTAGATTATGAAATGATATTTGAAGATGAAGATAAGGATAAAGAATGATAATTTATCATTATATTTTTAAACAAAACTGGAAATCTGTAATTAGAAAAAAATGTTTTTGCCAAAAATATAACCGTTTCGATATTGTCGGAGCGGTTTTTTGTTTTAAAATATTTGATAATATTTGTCTAATATTAGCCAGTTATTATAAAGCCACTTGACAGAGTGTAAAAAGTACACTATTATGAAAGTGTAAAACAACGGTGTAGATAATACACTAATTTCCTAAAAATAATAATTGTGTGGAAAAAATAGTTTTACATTGTTCTTCTCTGTAATTTGCTCCGGCTTTTCGCAAGGAAGAATTTACCTTGATAGTAGAACTTTGACAATATAAATGAATTTATTTTTTATGTGTTTTGTTAGAATTAGACGAACATAAATAGCAGTGCGGGGTTTGGGGTGGAACATTGAGCCGTGCTAAGAATTGAGTGCTAAAAAAAGCAGGTTGCGAATTGTGGAACCCCAGGACTTTTGGGTACTTTTGGTCACAAAAGTACCACACCGTAGGACAACTCTAAAGTAAATTTAAAGGAGAATAGATAATGCTTGATAATTTTGTTGTGCAAGGTGGTTCAGTTATTGGTTCTCATCATCACAAAAATTTCAAAAACAACCAAGATGCTTGGCACATTGAGACAACGGAGCACTCCATTATTGGTTTAGTTGGCGATGGCTGTGGTTCGGGTCAGTATTCTGAGGTTGGCGCGCAACTTGGAGTTCGTTTTATGGCAAATTATTTGCAAAATCTTAGTCAAGGTTGGGCAAATGAACTTCCATGTGATTGGGAGTATTTTCTAAACGATGCTGTAAAACAGTTTTTATTCAAATTGCAAAGTTTTAATCAGTTTTGTGGTTTATGTGAAAAAGATGTTTATAATTATTGGCTGTTTACTATTCTTGGTTTTGTTGTAACAGAAAAAACAACAGTAGTATTTAGCTTTGGTGATGGTCTAGTTTCATTGAATAATAATGTAGAAGAAATTGATCAAAACAATGAACCACATTATTTAAGCTATGGAACAAGTAAAGTGAAAATTCATCACTTAGTATCAACTGATGATGTACAAAGTTTGTGGATTGCCACAGACGGTTTAGCTGAATTGCTGGAAAAAAGTGACCAAGAAATTTCTTTGCTTGGTAAGGAATGGAAAGTTAAAGAGTTAGTTGATTTTGAACAAGGAGAAAAGTATTTAGTTAATAAGTCCTTAGTGCAAAAAAGATTAAATGTTTTTGGTCACAATCATAAGTTATTGTATGACGACTCAACCGTAATTCTTTTACGTCGAAAGGGGGAATAGTAATGGATGCTTTTGTTGAAGGCAAAAAAATCCGTCTATCTCCAAAAGATATTTTGGGAACTGGCGGAGAAGCACAAGTTTTTTCTTGGCAAGACAAAGCAGTGAAAATTTTTCACAAACCTGAGTCGAGTTGGGACAAAAATCAGTTAGCTCTTTGGCAGATGATGCAGAGAATTAAATTAGAAAAGTTAAAAAGATTTCCTCAAAATTTACCAAGTAATGTGATTGCACCATCCGCTTTAGCTAAGAATGCGAATGGAGAAATAATTGGTTATGTTATGCCAAAAATTTCTGGTGCTGAAGCTGTGTACATGCTTTCACAAAAGAACTTTAGGCAAGGTGCAATTAATAATTCTGAAATTCTGGAAATTTTTTATGACTTGGGTCAGGCTGTCATTGGTTTGCATGGTAGAAGCGTAATCATTGGTGACTTTAATGATTTGAATGTTTTATTCAAAGATAAAAAAAGTTATTTAATTGACGCTGATAGTATGCAGTTTGCTGGCTTGCCTTGTGTGGTGGCAACTGAAAGATTTCTTGATCCACTTTTGTTTGGACAAGACTTTTCTTCCCGACCAGTTTTTACTTGTGAAAGTGATTATTATGCTTTTGCAGTTATGTTGTTTCAAAGTCTTTTATATGTTCATCCTTATGGTGGTGTTCATAAAGATTTCAAAACAATGTTTCGTCGAGCGGAAAGTGCCATCTCAGTTTTTAACGATCAAGTTAGATATCCCAAAGCGGCAATCCATTATAAGGTTTTACCTGATGAATTACTTGATTATTTTCAACGATTGTTTGATAAGAAACAAAGGATAAAACTAGATCTTAATTTGCTCAGAACAATTCGTTGGACTCAGTGTACAAAGTGTGGTGTTTATCACGCTCGTCGTGTTTGTCCGACTTGTCAGCAAAGAGATCCAGCTTTAGTGCAAGCAACTGTTATTTATGGTAATTGCACAGCGACTAGAGTTTTCCAAACTAGTGGAAGAATTATTTTGGCAGAGTTGCAAGGAAATTCTTTGAATTATATTTACGAAGAAGACAATACTATTCGCCGAGAAAATAGACAAAAGGTGCTTTTAGAAAAAGCTGATCGAACAATGCGTTTTTCTCTTATGGGAGATCGTACTTTGGTTGGTTCTGAAAAAAAGATTGCCATAATTCGTAGTGAAAAAGTCGAACAAGTTATTGAAGTTGGTAAGCTCGGACAGTGGCCAATGTTTGCCAGTAATCAGTCTGATTTCTTTACGCTATCTGGTGATTATTTGGCTAAAAACGATCAAGAAATTGTTGGACAGATTTTGGAAAATCAGACTTGGTTCAAGGTTGGTCCAAATTTCGGCTTTGGCTTTTATCGAGTTGGATTGAAAACAATTTATTTTGTATTCGATGCTCACAAAGGTTTTTTGAACGACAATGTTCAGTTGCCAGAAATTAAGGGTCAGCTAGTTGATGCAGAATGTTATTTTTCTCATGAGAAAGTTTTGTTTACTTTGTCGCGAATGGAAAATGGAAAAAAAATAAATGCAATTTATTTACTCGACAAAAACGGTAAATTAATTGCTGAGCGAGAGGAGGAGGCTGATAATAGTCGTTCATTAAAAACAATTCGAGGCAAAACAATTGGTGGAGGTAATGTGCTTTGTTCTACAGATGACGGTTTGCTTCTTCTTAAACCTGAAAATGGTTACTTTGTTGAAGCTAAACTTTTTTCTGACACAGAAAAGTTTGTTGATGAATCTTGTGAACTTATTTCTGGCGCTGGAGGTGTTTATGTAATTTCACAAAAAGAGATTCGGTTGCTTCGACTTGACTAGGAGATAGCAAGTTGTTGAAAGTTTTGGTAGTTGATGTTTTGGTAGAACTGTCCTTTTAACTTTTCGAACTTAGGAGAATCCAAATGAGTAAAACTAACGTTCTTCCGTTTCCGAGTTTTTATGATGCTAATAAAGTTAGCGATCTGTACATGGCTCGAAAGGCAATGATTGCCGAAGAGGCTGTAGAGTATGCTAAGAATAATGGAATTACTTCAGCAGCTGATGACAAATTCAAGATTGCAGTTTTCGGCATTGATGTTCAGAATGATTTTTGTCTACCTCAGGGAAGTTTGTTTGTGCCGGGAGCTGTGGAAGACAGCATGCGTCTGTGTGAGTTTATTTATCGAAATCTGAACAAGATTACGGAGATGCATTTTTCTTTGGATACGCACAAAGTTTTTCAGATTTTTCATCCGTCTTTTTGGACGGAGACGGCTACTGGCAAACATCCAGCGCCGTTTACGTTGATTTTCGTTGCAGACATCAAGAGTGGAAAGTACGTTCCAGCGCTTTATCCGCATGAGTGTATCGCTTATTGCGAAGAGCTTGAAAAAACCGGCAAGTACGTTTTGTGCATTTGGCCATATCATACCATGCTTGGTTGTGTTGGACATGCCATGGTGCCAGCAGTTTTTGAAGCGGCTATGTTCCATGCGATTGCTCGGAAAAAGCAGACTAAATTTGAAACCAAGGGAATTCATCCTTTGACTGAGAATTATTCTGTGCTTTCACCGGAAGTCAAGAATGTGGCTGGTCGAGTTGTTGGCCAGTTTAATACGCGTTTTTTCAAAGCCTTGATGGAGAATGACAGAATCTATATCCCAGGGCAGGCTTCAAGCCACTGTGTGAAAACCACGATTGAAGATTTACTTCGTGAGATCATGGCGGTTGATCCGAGCTTGGTTGACAAGGTTTACATTCTTGAAGATTGTATGTCACCTGTGCCAGCAGTGACTGATCCAACGACTGGTGCAGTGATTGTTGATTTCCCGCAGATGGCTAAGGATGCATTGGATTCTTTCCGCTCCGCTGGTATGCACGTGGTGAAGTCAACAGACGCTCTTGACATCGCCGCCTGAACCAAAAATAACAAACACTTCTCCGACGTATGTCGGAGAAGGTAAATTTCTTTGTTTGAGTTGACTTTTTGTGGCCAACTTTCAACTTTGACCTTTTAACTTTTAACTCTGTGGAGACTGTTATGAGTAAACCTGACATTGGAACTGTGAAAAGTGTTTTGGGCTCGGCCGTTGATGATGGAATCATTTCTTTACCTGTCCGTGATCTGATGTGTGTGAGTTTGGATGATCATGTTCTTATGGGGTGTGATGGAATGGATCTTGATGAGATCGAGGCGACTGAAGTTACTTTGGTTAGTTTGCTGATTGATGATTCAGGTTCAATGTGTGATGTTGTTGATGCTGTTATAGATGGTCAAAATTCTATGCTCAAAGCCTTGATTGATTCGAAGCAGAAAGATTCATTTTTGCTTGGCATGTGGGCTTTGAATAGGATTGGCCCTTACCACTCGTATTTGAAAATTGAAAATGTTGAAAAATTGGACCATGTAAATTATTACCCAGGTGGACATACGCCACTTTTTGATAAGTGGATTGAAACTTTGTCCGCTAATGTCGCTTACGCTCAGCAACTTCGTGATTCTGGAACCAGTGTGCGGAGCATTGCTGTGGTAATCACTGATGGCCAGGATTTCGGGTCTCGAAAGCACACAGCCAAAGATTGCGCTACGCTCGCGAAAGATCTTTTGGATTCGGAAACATTTGTCTTGGCAATGGTTGGATTGGGCGATCATGGATTCAAAGATGTTGCCAGAGAAATGGGCTTTCCTGCGGGTGCAGTTCTAGAGGCGGGTAATACTCCGTCTGATGTACGTCGGGTCTTTCAGCTGGTTAGCCAGTCTGTGATTCGTGCTTCTCAGGTCAAGGTTGATCCGAAAAGTGCACAGAATAATTTCTTTAATCCGTAAAGAAACAAACTCCGTTTTGGCCACGTTCAGAACGGAGTTTTATTTTCTTGACGAATAACTAGTTCAATGTAAAATAAAAGAGGATGATCATGAGTATGAAAAATATTTACAAAAGTAAGGTTCAAGCTACTTTCCTCGGTGTGGCCATTGGTGATGCAATGGGAATGCCAGTTGAAACAATGTCAGCAGAAGAAATTGGCAAACTGAACAATGGACAGGGCGTAACAACTTTTATGGATGCTGTTCAAACTAGGTTTGATGATCTTAAATATTATGTAGCTGGACAAACTACAGATGATTGGCAGTTAACATCGGCGATAGCTCGTAGTTTAATTCGTTGTGGTGGATATGATTTAAAGGATATTCTGTTTGAACATATTCGAGAAGCCAAAAAGTCTACTGCTGGTTGGGGTAAATCAACTCGTAATTCAGTTTTTAATATTGAAAAATTTTATTTAACTAAAGGAAAAGAGGGACGTGATCCAACTGTTTTTCAAAAGCAGATTATTGAAAATATTGGTAGTGGTAATGGAGTGGCAATGAAAATTGCGCCATTAGCTATGTTTAAAGTACTTCAAAATGAAAAGGTTTCAAATGAGCAAATGTTGGATATTTGTTTAGAAATTGGTAGAGCAACGCATGATAATGTTAGAGCATCAATAACTGCTTATTCATTGTGTTGGTTAATGAGTTCTTTGGTTAATGAGCAATTATCTGTCGATGTACAAAAAATTGAATACAGAATTCGTGAATTGATAAAAGCAATTATTGTGGTGGAAAAAAGATTTTGTTTGGAAAGTAATTTAGTTTCAGATCAGATAAAATTAATTTTTTCTAATCAAGGTATAAAGAATATTTCTAGTTTAATTGTAGAATTGGGAACAAGTTGTCAGGCTATTGAGTCAGTCCCGTTTGCTATTGCAGTTTTTTGTCGTAATCCTATAAATTTCAGGGCTGGTGTTTTGGAGGCAGTTAATGCTGGTGGGGATACTGATACAATAGCTTCAATGGTCGGTGCTTTGATTGGTGCGAATAATGGGTTAGATTCAATTCCCAAAGAATGGCAAGAGTTTAATCAAACTTTTGTTCAAGCAAGACAATTAGGCTTAAAATTTTTTGATATTTTTTCTTAATGATAAACAAAGTCACTAACTTAAAAAAATTAGTGACTTTTATTTTAAAATAAAAAGCCCCACTTCTTGTTGAGAAGTGGAGCAATGAGTGTTTCTTAAATTTTTTTCAGAACGTTTAGCCAATCTTTCACCACGGCATCACTTGGCATTCGCCAGTCACCGCGGGGAGATAGGCTGATTGTTCCGACTTTCGGTCCATCAGGTAAACAGTTACGCTTGAACTGCTGACCAAAGAATCTCTTGTAAAAATCAATCAACCAATTCTTCAAAGTTTCGTCACTATATTCATGATTAAACTTAGCGTACCTTGCCAGAAAAAGAATCTTTTCCGGAGGCATACCAAAGCGCATCATGTTATAAAGGAAGAAGTCGGTCAGTTCGTAAGGTCCAACTTTATCTTCAGACATTTGAACGATATTGCCATTCTTGTCCGGAGGAAGTAGTTCAGGAGAAATCGGAGTGTCCAGAATATCATTCAAAAGGTCAGTCGCTTCAGTCAGAACATACTTGGCTACGTAGTCAATCAGATAACGGATCAAAGTTTTGGGTACACCACTGTTTACACCGTACATGCTCATATGATCAGCATTATAGGTGCACCAACCTTTGGCTAGTTCGGATAGATCACCCGTACCAACCACGAAACCTTTGTCCATGGCAATCCAAGTACGAGCACGGGCTTGGGAATTCTCATAAACTACGTTTTTAATTTCCTGATTATGTCCAATATCCTTGAAATGCTGTTCAACGCTGGCGTGGATAGGAATTTCTTCCAGGGTTACGCCAAGAACTTTGCATAGATCAATGGCATTCTGCTTGGTTCTCTGAGTTGTGCCAAATCCAGGCATAGTGATTGCCAAAATGTTTTCACGAGGCAAACCAACTTCATCAAACGCAGCAACTGTAACCAAAAGTGCATGAGTAGAATCAGATCCGCCAGAGAAAGCAACCACAACCTTTTTCAAACCAACGTGTTTAATCCGCTTGATCAATCCATGCTTCTGAATGTTAAAAATCTCTTCACAAACAGTTTTTTGCACTGCTGGATCGCTAGGCACAAACGGATGAGCCTTTACAAATAAAGGAGCAATTTCTTTTTCTTTCGGGTATTTTGAGGCTTCGCGCTCAGGCCAGAGCATCTCAATTGTTCGATAGTTAAGATGATTCACAAACTGCCGAGCCTGATAGAAACGGGTATTAACCTGTCGGTCATGCTCTAGCTTTTGAAGATCAATATCAGCGTACTGAATTGTTCTTCCGGTAAATCGTTCAGATTCGACTAGAGCTTTTCCGTTCTCTGCAATGATATTATGACCAGAGAAAACTACGTCAGTAGTTGATTCACCAATACCAGCAGAGCAGTAGAGGTAGGCAGCAATGCAGTCACCTGACTGTTGAACAACGAGTCGTCTTCGGTAATCAGACTTGCCAACAACTTCATTGCTAGCAGAAATATTGATCAGAACATTGGCGCCCCTTAGAGCCAGATTGCTACTTGGTTTATATGGACCCCAAAGGTCTTCACAGATTTCAATTCCAAAAATCATTTCAGGAATGTTGTCGTTTCCGGAATGCACTTTGAACAGAAGATCTGTTCCAAAGGGAACCTCGCCAAAGAAATTATTCAAAAATATTTTTTTACCGACTTGACCAATTCCTGAGGCAAACCAGCGTTGTTCATAGAATTCCTTGTAGTTTGGGATAAATGATTTTGGTACGATACCAAGAACTTCATCTCCAAAAACTACTGCTGCGCAGTTATAAATTACCCCTTCAACACAAACAGGCAAACCGACAATCGAAATGATTTTCATGTTAGCATTCTGACACGCAAAGTTTTTAAGTGCGTCAATTGCCGTTCTCTGTAGGTGGTGATCATGAAAAAGGTCACCACAAGTATAGCCTGTTATGCTCATTTCCGGAAAAACAATTATTCGAGCATTGGTAGCACATGCATCTTCAATGTGGGGACGCATTCGATTTACGTTACCCATACAATCAGCCACCTGAACTTCAGGAGTACAAGTTGCCACGCGAACCATTCCGTGTCTTTCCATGAGTATCTCCTTTGGAGTCTGTTTAGTTTAGATTTAATGAACATCTCAATATAGTGTATTGTACACACTATACTAAAAAATGTCAATAGTTGACTTTATATTTTAGCTTATTTTAGAAAAATTGTCAAGGGTAAAGTCGGCTATTTTTGGTAATTTTATTGTTTATTTATTGTAATTTGTTATATTTTAGCAAAATTAGTAAGTAGTTTGTATGATTGATTAAATTTGTTTTGTATTAAAAAACCCCACCTCTTATTTAAGAGATAGGGTTGTGTTGGTTAATTCAATTCTTCGATTGGCGCTTCACTGCTCCACAAATTGTGTAGTTCGGTAAATAGCTTCTCGGAAACTGAAACTTTGTAAGGCGTGGGATTAGTCAATCGTTTGTGATCATCGCGCAAGTTAGCAAGTTCTTCTTTTGCCCGACTGCGACATTCTTCAAGCGTGGTTTCACATTCGGCAGAAGGTATGCCATTAACAATATAGGGAAAATGCAAACAGCGAACCTTTCTTGGAGTTACATAAACTCTTTTATGTGTATCAAACGGATGACAACAGAGGATTTTTTCACCAGGAATTGGTGCAGGTTCTTCACCGTCTCTGATGAGCAGATCAAGAATTGGACTACCATCATTTCCATATAGGCGGTAGCCAGCCTTTCGTCCTGGTAGCGGTATTTTTATGATGTTTTCAGATATTTTAATTCTTGATTTGCCTTTTATCGCCACAAGTTTGTAAACACCACCGAGAGCCGGTTGCTTTTGGCAAGTGATCATATGTGTACCAATACCCAGAATGTTCAATTCATTGCCTTGTTCTTGCATAGCACTTAGTGACTGTTCATTAATGTCGTTACTGGCTGCAATCAAAAGATCTGTAGCATTAAATAGAGAAATATTAAAGTGTCCTGCAACTTTATGGAAAATTTTACGCGCTTCTTTTGAGAGGAATGCAAGATCACCAGAATCAAGACGAATGCCTACGGGCTTATGGCCATCTTCAGCCAAAACTAGGGCAACTGCCATGAAGTTGGGAATTCCTGACTTCATGGTGTTGTATGTATCTACAAGAGAAAGGAAATTATCAGGAAAAGCTTTGGCAAATGAAATAAATGAAGCTAGTTCGCCATCATTAGTTCCTGACAGGTTCAGGATTTCACAGATTTTATTTCTGTATTCGATAGCCCTTCGACTGAACTGGTCATTCTTGAGTTCATCGGCAGAATAGCTGGTGACAAAAGAATGAGGATGCGTTCCCTTGATTGGGATGCCGAACATTTTACCGGCAAGCACGTTACTGGTAGAATCAAATCCACCAAGGTAACTGTACTTTGCTCCGGAAAGAGCACCATCAGGGCCTTGTGCTCGACGAAGACCCATGTCGATCAGTGTCATGTTTGGAGCCAACAGTCTGAATCGTGCAGCGTTGGTCGCAATCAGCGTTGGGTAATTGATAAGATTCAGTAAGGTAGTTTCCAGTAGCTGAATAACACCAAGTGGTCCAGATCCAGAGAGGAGCGGAACTCTTGGAAACACAATTGAACCTTCATGAATGGCACGGATAGTAATATGTCTAGAATCAAGTTTACTCAGCCAGTCAAAGAATTCCGGTTCACAATTAGGCAACTGTGACTGCAGATATTCAATATCAGATTCAGAAAAACCAAAGTTCATGATGAATCTTAAGGCCTCATTAAGACCAGCAAAGATAGCAAATTCACCACCGAATGGACATTCACGGAAAAATAGATCAAAATTTGCATCTTCATTATGCTTACCATCTTTCCAATAAGCATAAACCGTAGTGTCCTCATAAAAGTCTGTAAGTAAGGCTGTGACGAAAGGATTTGAGGGCTTATCCATGGTTATCTCCTTTAAATTCTGAAGTTTTATGTTAATTTTTCAACCCCTATTTTTTTGAGCTTTCTTTTCCCAAGCTCGCAAATTTTGTTTTATTTCTTTCACTTTATCTTGGTGCGTTGCTCCAGGTTTAAAGCCAAGAGTAACGGTCAATTCAGATTTTCGGACAGTAACCCTTTTCACTTTAGTATAGGCTTCATTATCAGCAATTATTATGTGCTGACGTTTGTTGTCTTCAAGAACTTCAATGACAACTTCACTAGTGTCTGGGACTTGAATTGGTTTAAATGGAATAGGAAATGGAGAAGCAATCGTAACGCCAAAAACCTTGGCGCTTGGTGAAAAAACTTTTCCACCTGCTGCGCGGTTATAAGCAGTTGATCCGCCAGCCGAGCAAACTATTACTGCATCGCCCATAGCCAGAGTTTCTCGATCGTCAAATACTTGTGGAATGATGTTTTGGCCGTTAACAAAAATTCTATGCTTCGGAGTTTGTACCCCAGAAGTTTTAGTATAGAGATCATTGAAAGCTAACGTTTTGTCGATTGAACCATCAAGATATTCAATTTCAATATCAAGAAGTGGAAATTCAACCCAAACGGCCCTTTTAATAGCTACACGAATATCATCATTTTCTTCATGATTATTCAACAGAAAACCATAAGTTCCCATGTTTACGCCATAAAAAGGAATTCCTAGATGGGCAAATTGTTTAATAGTTTCGATGTATGGTCCATCGCCACTTACATTAATAATACAGTCAGCTTGATAGGGTAGATAATTTGTTTCTATTTGACGACGAAGAGCAAAAGCCCTTTTTTCCAAAGTGTGAATGTATTCCTGAAAATCAGCTTCTTTGGTGTGAACATTGCGAGGTTTAAACCAAACAATTGCCAGTTTCTTTTTTGGAAAGTCCATTCTATATTCCTCTTTTTTCAAAATTGTTAAGGTTCTTACTAAGTGTATTATACACACTATGCATAAATCTGTCAACCCTTTTGAGGATTAAACATTAAACTTTATCTTATTTTAGTAAATTTGTCAATATCTAAGCAAAATTGATGTGTGATTTTATACAATAATATATTTATAATGGTTTACCAATAACCCTTACCAACTCCCTAAAAAAAACCACCTATCTTTAAAAAAGATAAGTGGTTCATGGTTTACCATGCACCGGCAGATAACAAGGTTATCAACTGGTGCATGGTGGGCGGGAGAGGACTTGAACCTCCAGGACCGAAGTCACTAGTTCCTAAGACTAGCGTGTTTACCAATTTCACCACCCGCCCTCATTTGTGAAGCAATAATATCATCTTAAAAAGGGGAAGTCAACTAAGTTAAGGGATTATTAATTTATATATTTTATTTTATTTACCAATAAATAAACTTTTATAAAAATAAAAAAATGTTTAATTTATTGTTTGAAAATGAGAAAAATGTGAAAATTCTAATATCGGTATTTTTTACTAAAATTAGTATAAAATTAAATATATTTTTTTGTACACAATTTTCTCTTGACATTATTTTATTTTCCTATATAATATTAATCACGTTGAAATGTTTGAAAATTTCCCACACAAAGTATTTCGATTTGATTTCCCCATGGGGATGGATAGGAAAATCAAGTCGGGATATTTTTTATTCCGAAATTTTTCAAATTGAACTTTGAAAACTTAACCAAGATCAAAAGATGAAATAATTTAAGTATTATTTCGCCGATCAATTTTATATCTCAAAACCAAAAAATATATAAGAATGTTAATATTATTGTGGTTATACAAACTCAAGGGCATATGGTGGATGCCTAGACACTAAAAGACGATGAAGGGCGTAGCAGCCTGCGATAAGCTTCGGGGAGGTGGCAAGCAACCTTTGATCCGGAGA
>CAYSUN010000022.1:0-20019 GCA_964434235.1 uncultured Gammaproteobacteria bacterium
CACCAAGTCTACTAACTTAGGGAGAAAACCGCCATATGTCCTTGCATATTACCAATAAACCTTGACTTTTCTCAAAATAACTTATATTATACTTTTAGTCTTTTAATGTGCTCATTAGACTATCTTAATTATAAATTCTACTTAAACTTAATATGCCTCAAACTAGACAAGCAAAAAAAGCTTTACGAAAAAGTGAAAAAAAGGGTGAAAGAAATAAAGTTATCAGAAGTACTGTAAAAACTTTAGCCAAAAAAACTAGACAAGCGATTGAAAAAAAAGAAGCTAACGCTGAAGAGCTAATCAAAGATACAATTAAAAAAATCGATAAAGCTATTCAAAAAGGAATCATTAAAAAAAATACTGGTTCAAGAAAAAAATCTCGTTTAATGAAAAGCTTCAATAAAACTCAAAAAGCTAAATAACTTGAAGAATAGCAGATTACTGCTATTTTTCTTTTTAAAACAATGTCATTAATTATTGCGACAGGAACAAATCAAGGAAACAAACTAGAAAACTTAAGCCAAGCTCTTTTTTTGCTAGAAAAAAACTTTATTTTAAAAGCTAAAAGTCAAATTTATAAATCAAAAGCTATTAGTTATACAGCTCAACCAAATTTTTATAATCAAGTTTTAGAATTTCGAACTCCCAGCTTCAAGCCAGAAAAAATACTTACCATTTGTCAAAAAATTGAAAAACAAATGGGCCGTATTAAAAACTTCAAAAACGGACCACGAATTATTGATATTGACATTATCTTTATTAATAGTTTAATATATAAAGGTGAAAATTTAGAAATTCCACATCCACGTACTTTTGAAAGAAGCTTTGTAATAAGTCCACTAAAAGAGCTCCCAGCTTTTTCAGAACTATCAAAAAAATTTAACTTTTCAAAACCCATTCACAACAGCGCGAAACCCATCAATGACAACTAAAGGAGACAAAATGCCAGGAGACCAAAAAAATCGCAAATTTAAGGAAGCTTTACTTGATGAAATTATTGGAAAAGTTTATGGCACCACTTTACCATTCAAAGAGTATTTGAAACAAAACCCAGGTTTACAAAGAATGTTTCAAGAAATTGAAACAGCCAGAAGAAAATCTGAGACAAAGGAACAATTATTAATTGCTTTAATGAAAATCATCCAAAAAATTGATGACAACAAAACATACAAAAAGTAATAACCAAAAAGCGCTCCATGAGCGCTTTTAAGATAGTTAATTTTTACAGTTCAGCAATGATTATATCAAACAACAACTCAAACTTTACATTAGAAGTTTTTATTTTAATATCAATTTCTAATAATTTTTTATAAATGTCTTTAATTTTTTCAAGTGAATAGTTACTTAATTGGCTCATCGTTTTTCTCACAACATAAGGATGAATTTTTAACTCAACAGCAATTTCATCTGGCGATAAATGCCCGGACTTAAGCACGCTTTTTATTTGCCAAAATATTCTGAATTGACGTATCAACATTGTTAATAAATAAATCTCATTTGCTCCACTATCTAATTGGTCTTGAATTAATTTCAAGGCTCTTTTTTTATTCTTTTCGCTAATCGCATCCATTAATTGAAAAATATCATCATTATATTTTCCTTTGACTAAAAGATTAACATCCTCAACCTTAATAATTTCGTTTGGTTTGTAATTTGCCAACTTTTGAATTTCTCGATCAAGTTGCCACAAATCATTTTCCACAATTACTGCTAACAAATTCACAGCTTGGGCCTCAATTTTTACTTTATACTCTAAACATTTTTTATTTATCCAAGCAATCAATTGATTACTTTTCGGCAAAGTAAATTCTTTAACTTCCGCTAAAGATTTTTTTTGTAAAGCAACTATTTTTTTATAAAGTTTACTTCGTTTATCTGGTTTATCCGTTTGATAAAATATAACAAAAAAACCTTCCGCTAACTTTTCTATTGACTGAGCAATTAAATTATAAATTTCCTCATCTAATTTAGCGTTATTTTGTAAAAAATTTCTCAAAACTACTAACTTGTTACTACCAAAAAGAGAATTTACTTGCAAAGCATTTTTTAAATCATTATTAAATTTATCTTTCGTGCCAGCTTGACTCAAATCAAAAGAGAAAATATTAATGTTCCCATATTTTTTTTCAAAAGCATTGCGCCAATAATGCATTTTTTGGAAAATATCAAAATCATTCTCCCCGTACCACAGAAATAATTGTTGTGTTTCATCTGACATATATGCTTATATTAGCATAAAATTTGTAGAAAACAAATGACCAAAAACAAAATAATATATATTGCAAATCACGATTATTGACAAAATAATAAAATTGTTCTAAATTACACTATTGTCCTTTAACCAACCAACTGGGGGTCAAGAATGGCTAAAATTCCTGGAACACAAATGCTACACCTTATCTCTGCCAATGCTCAGAAAGCAATTATTGAACATGATGCTGACAAAACTTTATCCATTTTAATCGTGGACAGATCTGGATCTATGAGTAGGTTCGGACAAACTCCATTAGACTGCCTTAACGCACATTTGCAAAGTTTACAAAATCCGCCCGATAAGCGAGAACAATATTGCACCATAATTTATTTTGCTGATGAGGCAATTGTTGAACTTCCTTTAACAAAAGTCGAATCCAACTTGCAAATTGAAAGATATGAAGCAGATGGCAATACTCTTCTTTGGGAAACTGTTTACCAAACAATGAAACTTTTCCGCCAACTTCACCAAAACATGCCTGGAGGAGATTTACTTCAAGTTGTTGTCGGAGTGTTTAGTGATGGTGATGATACTCGTTCTGATCGTCAACGCCAACCACAAAAACTCAAAAGAATGGCTAAAAAGGTTACTGATTTTGGTTGGCATTTATTCTCTTATGGAATTGGTATTGATGGTCAAAAGCTAGCCGAGGAAATGGGCTTTCCTAGTGATGCTGATCACGCTAAAACAGTTGAAGCTTCACTAGCTGGTATTGAAGAAGTAACTCGTCATTTCTCTCTTTCCACGACTACCATTGGAGTACCGGCTGACTTTTTCAAAGCTCCACCTCCTGGTACAACAACTCCGAAAAAACCGTAACAGAAATAAGCTCACAGATTCATTAATTTGTGAGCTTATATTTTTTTAATTCTAGTGTAATATAATTAACACAAGGTTGACAAAACAAGAAAATATATGTAATATATGCTGTAATGTACTTTTACAATTCTTGTAAAAAAAATTATGGAAACCAGTTGATTTTGTATAGGAGTACAGAATGAAAAGAACTCTTAACTTCAGGAGACATGGTCTTGCCTTGGTCAATCTGGCCAAGAAAAAGATCAATATCACTCCGGTGTCTGACTCTCTTTTAGGTACTTTAACCAAAAGGAGACAGACATGCAGAAAGGACCGAACATTGAGAAACACAGTCTGACGCAAATGGCACGCTGGTGCATCAAGTATTCTTGGGGCATTTATCCCAAGTCTTTCCAGTCTCACAGCAAACGCATGAAGCGAAAGATTCGTGAGCAACGTGGTAGAAGGATCAATTCGCTCCGTGATCACAAGAAGATGATTCGAAGAAAGATGCGCGCCAAAACCCGCGAAGTGATGGATCAGATTAGAATCTTTCAGGATTTTTCTGGAGATCAAGATTTCAATATTAGGTCGTATGGTAGACACGAAGCTGGATGTCTGTACGACTGATAAAGGGGGTCAAGATGATCTATCGCGTGGTGACGGCTGACTTTTCCGACGAAGAGTTCCATTCAAATTGCTTCGGTTAAAAAATCCGAGACGATTACAAATTATTTACCAAAATGAGTTTCAGATGGCTATCTTGCCTCTGAGATAAAATCAAAACCGCCCTACTGTAACAGCAGGGGCGGTTTTTTCTTTTATAATTCCGTTGGTGCTTCGTCATTGTCAGGTTCTGGCTTAGTAAATTTTTCTGCATTTCCTTCATTTTGCAATTCATGTAAAACAGTCTCTATTTCACCATCTTCCGCATTATCATTATTCTTAATTTTTTGCTCAACTGGAACTCCAAACATTTTATCAGAGTCAACTTTTTGATCCCCATGATTTTCATTATCTTTCTCTGGCGGTGGTGGCATTATGCCAGCATATTCTTTTTCCGGAACTTCTGACGAATCACCTGCGCTAGGCTTTTTACCTAAAAATTTTTCTAAAAACATACTTAATTTTTTATTTATTATATATATCAATGTTTAATATTAAAAACGAACTTCCATGTCCTGCCAATTGTCCCCGATCTCTGTCTCAACTTTAATCGGCACGCAAAGCTTATGAATCTTTTCCATTTTTTCATCAATAATTTGGGCAACTTTGTCTACCATTTCTTCTGGACATTCAATGACCAATTCATCGTGAACTTGTAGTAACATTCTTGGTCTGCGTTGATCGTTTATTTTGGAATCTTGGGCCGAATTATAATCGGTCCTTACAATATCGCGCAAAGCGCGATGAACTTCGATCATCGCAATCTTCATTAAGTCTGCAGCTGTGCCTTGGATTGGATGATTGATTGCCATTCTTTCAGCTGAAGCTCGCACTTGCTGAACTCCTGAATTTATTTCTGGCAAATACCGACGCCGACCAAACATTGTTTCTACATAACCTTGCTCTGAAGCTGTAATTTTCATATCATCCAAATATTTTTTTACACTAGAAAATGATTTAAAATACTTATCTATAAAATCTTTCGCTTCAGCTCTAGAAATATTTTTTCGACTAGCAAGTCCCCAAGCTCCCATACCATACAAAACCCCAAAATTAACTTCCTTAGCAGCATAACGCATTTCTTTTGTTACATCTTTTAAATCTACACCATAAATTTTCGCTGCCGTGACAGAATGAATATCTTGCCCCTCTTCAAAAACTCTAATCATGTTTTTGTCTTTAGCTAAACACGCAATAACTCGAAGTTCAACTTGAGAATAATCTGCGGCAATAATTTTGTTGCCTTTGTCAGCAATAAAACATTCACGAACTTCTTTACCCAGCTCTGTTCGAATTGGAATATTTTGTAAATTTGGATTTGAAGAAGACAAACGACCAGTCGCTGTTATGGTTTGATTGAAATCCGTATGGATTCTGCCTGTTTTTGGTTCAACTAGTTTTGGTAAAGCTTCAATATATGTTGATTGCAATTTTGTTAACTCCCGATAATCTTGAATAAGTTGAATTATTGGATGACGGTCGAGCATTTTATCCAATTCAGCTGAAGCAGTAGAAATGCCAGTTTTTATTTTACCCAAACCCTCTGTGCTAATATTTAATTTATCAAACAAAATCTCTTTTAATTGTTTTGGCGAACTAATATTAAATTCTTGACCAGCTAACTTATGAATTTGTTTAGTTAAACTGTCAATTTCTTTTTGAACTTTTTTTTGCAAAACAGATAAATGTTTCTCGTCCAATTTAATGCCGTTCATTTCCATTTCAACTAACACTTCAATCAATGGCATTTCAATTTCCTGAAATAATTTCCACAAATTATTTTCTCGAAGTTGCTTTTCAATTATTTCAACTAAACGCCAAGTATAATCAGCATCTTCACAAGAATAATCAGCCACTTTTTGGGGATCAACCAACTCTAAAGTAGTTTGTCCTTTGCCTTTTTCCCCAATCAAATCAGTTATTTTTGTCATTTGATAACCCAACTCTCGGAAAGCAAGGTCGTCAAGTTTATGCGCTCTTGTTCCAGGGTTCAAAAGATACGAACCAACCATAGTGTCGAAATATATTCCATTAACTTTTAAACCATTTTGAATTAAGACTTTGATATCAAACTTTAGATTGTGCCCAATCTTTTTTACATTTTCATCAGCAAATATTTTTGCCAGTTTTTCTAAATAACTTTTCTTTGCATCGACGTAATAAGCTTCTCCGTCCTTCCAACTAAAGCTTATGCCAAGTAATTTGCATTGAAAAATGTTCAACCCATCAGTTTCTGTATCGAAAACAAAACATTTTTGGACTTTTAGTTTTTCATAAAAATCATCAAAATCTTTTTCTGTAACTACATGATAATATTTGTGGTTGCCTTTTTCTACCAACTTCTCCACTTCGGTTGAAGTGACAAGTGGAGTTTCACCAAAGTCAGGCAAACGATTCAATAAACTCTTAAATCCTAATTCTTGAAAAAGTTTAAAAATAACTTCTCGATCAAAAGCCTTAACGGCTGTATCATCCAAATTAAAACTCAAATCAACATCGCGAATAATAGTTGAAAGCATTTTACTTTTAAAAGCTTGCTCTTGATTGTCAATTAATAAATTATAAATTCGTTCAGTCACTTTAATGTTTTCATATGCCTGAATTTTTATTTTTTTATACAACTCTTCAATTGAACCAAATTCTTTAATTAATCCAATCGCCGTTTTTTCACCAACACCTGGCACGCCAGGAATATTGTCTGAAGGATCACCTCGCAAACCCTTATAATCTATAAGTTGATTAGGTTTTAAACCTTCATATTTTTCCTGTACACCTTTTTCATCATAAATAACTGTATCAGACATGCCTTTTCGCATTGTGTAAACTTGAGTATTTTTATCAACTAATTGAAGCGCATCCATATCGCCCGTCACAATTATAGATAAAACATCTTCACGATTAACTTGTTTTTTTTCACAAAGCGCACCAATCACATCATCAGCTTCAAATCCAGCTTTTTCATAAATTTGTAAACCAAAAGCTTGCAATATTTCTTTAATTATTGGAATTTGCGCATACAATTCATCCGGTTGTTTTTCTCTGTGTGCTTTGTAATCTGAAAATTCCTCATGCCGAAAAGTTTTTTCTTTTCGATCGAATGTTACAGCAATAAACTCTGGTTTAAACTCGTTTATGGATTTAAATAAAGTTGTTAAAAAACCATAAACCGCATTAACTAAAACACCATCCTTGGTGAGCATTGGTGGCAAAGCATGAAAACTTCTATGCAATATGGCATTACCGTCTAGTATAATAAATTTCTTTTTTTTCATATGTATTTGCTATTTAATAAACAACTTATAAAGTATCCAATTAAGAATTCTAATCAACAATATCTGTATAATATTATATCAATTACCAACCTAAAATAAAAGGTTTTCGTAAATTAAGAGAATATACTTGACAATTCTGTTGTATTTTGCTAGATTATCAAGTACTGTTGTTTAACAATTCAGCTCACCTATTGGAGGAGATGCCATGCGTTTTGTAATCATTATTCTAAGTATTCTAACCATTTGTCCTGCCTGACACGTACGTGTACATAGGCCAGAAGAATTTAGATACTTTCCTTTGATTTTCTAATATTTTGTAAATTGTTTAGAAACTAGTAAAAACTAGATTGAGGCTCTTAACACTTAACTGAAAGGACGCACAATGAGCAAAACAATTACTGCCTGTTTCCATCCAATCCTTGGTTGCCTGAAGGCGGCCGAAGAATTCCTAGGGCCTGATCGAAAATGGAACGAAAATAATCTTCTGCAACAACTGTTTGTTGATATCATCAAGAACGCCATGAATGATGTTGAGCAGATTCCTGAACTCAAAAGAATGGCCAGCCTAAGCTGTGAAGAAATTAACGCTTTTCTGAAAGAGAATGGTTTTGACATTCAACTACCGCCCTTTCCTACTGGTAGTTTTGGGGTGGCTAGCATCCTAGATATCCTTGTTAACTGGGTGTATCCAGGAGAAAAAACCACACTTTTTTGCTCAGATGGCCATCCATATCATGGCGCCAAGATGGAAGATAACGTGAAGTTTTTCTCAATTTTAGACAGTAAAGAAATCGTGGCTCAGCTTACAGCCAAAACTGGTGAAAAATTGTTTATGTTTATGGGTAATCCACCAAAAGACATGCTGGATCTTTTCGCCAAAGTTAGTTTGATTCGGTCAAAAATGAATCCCAACTTCAGCTTTACAGAACTTGTCTTTCCCTGCGTTGAGCTAGATCGTGAAGGGGACATCTCCTGGCTGATTGGCATGCATACTACTGCAACCAATGGTCTGCCCTACGAAATTGCACAAGCAATTCAGCAAACCAAATTTCACTTGGATGAAAAAGGTGCACATGTCAAAAGTGCTGCCGCCGAAACACTACGCGCAATGAGTCTAAGTAAAAAACTGGAAATTAACCGTCCATTTTATGTCTGGATGGAACAAGATGGACTGAATATTCCATTTTTTGCTGCCTATCTGGACAATGATGTCTGGCAACAGAAACAATAAATAGCCCAAATACACTCATCCTGTTATTCAAAAATAGCAGGATGTTTTTTTATTTTAAATAGTTGTCGAAAATAGTCAACAGTTTGGGTGTTTATTTTACACTTATTTTAGCCTAAAGAAAATCTTTCCGTGTATTAGTAACACTTATTCACCTTTTTTTATTGTCACTAAGGCATAATGAATTTGTAATGATCCTTGACAACTTACGCAAAGGAGTTAAGCATGAAAAAATACTTAATCGGTCTATTGCCATTGTCTGGTGATCCTCTAACTTGGGGGCACATCAACATTATTCAAAGAGCTGGAGAAAAATGTGCCAAACTAATTATAGCCATTCTAGAAAACCCAGACAAAGCAGGCCAACATGCACTTGATGAAGATGAACGAATAAATAACATTAAAAAGGCAATGCTGGATTTCTGCCCTACTTTACAAGCCGAAGTTCTGATTTCAAAAGAAACATTAACTAATATCTTTTTGGAAGAAAATTGCGACGTTTTATTCCGTGGTATCAGGGACAAATTTGATCAGGAATATGAAGAACAGCAATTATATTTTCATGAAATGCTTTTACCTGGTATATCAAAAAAAACTATTTTTTTGAGAGCTGATCCAAGGCTAAAAAACGTCCAATCAACAGTTGCTCGCAACTTTGCCATGACTCACCTTGATGCTAGTGAATTAGTTCCTATGTTTATTCAGAGTCGCCTTTGGTATCGACTACACCACCATAAAATAATTGGTATCACTGGTCAGACTGGCGTTGGCAAAACAACCTTAATCAACTCTGCGCTGGAAACAATTAGAAAAGAAGGCTTACCTGCTCATCATATTGATCTAGGAAAAATCCGACAAGAAATTTTACTCAAAACAAATCCAGGCACACAAGCCTTAGCAGAAAAAATTCAAAAGCAAGGATCAACTTGGGACCAAAAATTCTGGGCACTGTACAAAGCCCATTTGTCTATCGCCTATAGAAACGAACTACAAAATCGCAAAGGCATTATTTTGGTGGAAGATTCATATTTAGTAGAAGATGAACTTTGCCATTGGGTTAATAATAATATCATTGTTTTAAGTAGTGATGATTTCGGGCTGGATAAAAAAGACGAAAGAACATACCGACCGAGTTGGGAATACAAAAAAAAGCTGGCTCAAGCAATGGACAAAGCTCAAAAAGACAAACATGGGGAAGTATTTTCTTTTGTAAATAACGCTGACACTTTTAAACCTGGATTAGGAGGATTAATAGTCGCCAAAGCAAAATCAGGAGGTTATTAAAATGCAAATTGGAAACTATAAAATTATTTCTCAACTAGGCGAAGGATCTTTTGGCCGAACATTCTTGGGAGAACACGCTCTTTTGAAAATTCCGGTTTGCATTAAACAAGAAAAAACTGGAGTTAAACCAAGCACTGATTTATTTAGAGAAGAAGCTTCCATTATTGGTAGACTTCGACATCCCTCACTGCCGTCTTTTATGGATTATTTTGAACAACCCTTACCAGTCGGTCAAATTTTAATTCTTTCCTATATTGAAGGCCGATCGTTAGATGAAGTTATCAAAACTGAAATTTTATCTGACGGTACAGTTTTAGCCCGCAGACCGATTGATGATGAACATATTTGTTGGATTATTGATCGAATTCTTGGCGCAGTTTCTTATTTGCACGGTCGTTGGCATATTGTTCACTGTGATCTAAAACCAGCAAATATTATTTTGGACACAAAAGATCATAACGCTACTTTGGTAGATCTTGGCATGGCTAGTGCTGATCCTGTTGAATGGTCAAAAGCCAAAGGTGGCACCCCTGGCTATATTCCTCCAGAATTTGGACTTAGCTTACCGCCAATTCCCAGTTCTGATATTTATTCAATCGGAAAAATTGTTTGCGCTATTTCTGGTGGTGATCATTTAAAAAGTGAATTTGCCAAAGATATGAATCCAGAATTAATCAACTTCTTTGAACCGTGGATTAGACAAGATCCAAATTGTCGACCCCAAAATGCAGATGTATTAAGAACTGAATTATTTAAATTAAGGAAAAAAATATTCAGCAGAACAAGTTGTAAAGAAGAATTTAAATTTCGCAACACAACCAACAGGAGTTAATCATGAGTGGAAACTATGGCTGGGGTGGTCGAGACCGAGCTGACGACTTTAGTCGTCAATCAAATGGCAATACAACATCAAACAAAGGCTTTACTAGAGCTCACACACCGTATCACGATTCTTTTCAACAATCTGATTTAAGTCGAGCCAGTCGTATAGCCAATTCTGGTTCACCTAGAATGACCAAAGGAATTCAATCAAATGTCGATCTTTCACCAAGAAAGGCACAAAAAACATCAAGAAAAAATGTTTTAATCATCAGCCTTGATACAACTGGATCTATGGGCAGATGGCGAGATGAAATTTTTCAACGTTTACCACTTTTGTACAAAGAAGCCCAAGGTTTTCTTGGCGACGACTTGGAAATTCTTTTCATTGGTTTTGGTGATACTCAGATGGGAGACCCGTTTGAAGTTTGTCCACTTGGTGAAGGTCCAAAACTCGATGAATATATTTCTGTTTTAACCAAACAAAGTTCAGGTGGTGGCAATGGCGTTGAATCATCTGAACTGCCAGCGCTTTACGTCCACCAATTACTTGATACAACTGATGCCAAAGCTGTTTACTTTTTTACAATCACAGACGAAGGCTTTTATCCTGAACTTAGACAATCTGATGTTGATGGCTTGCTCGGCTTGAGATTAATTGACGAACTAAAACAGTCCAAAAACATTTTCAAGACTTTGAAAAGGCGAATGTCTACTTTTACCATTTGGGCAGAAACTGATTGTTATAATTCCACAATAAATGAACGGAACAAATTAAGTTGGGAAGAAGCTGTTGGTGGAGAAAATGTTGTTATGTTAAACGACAGTCGAAGAATCGTTGATGTTATTCTCGGTGTAGTCGCTAAAACATCTGGTCAGTACAAAAAATTCACCACCAATTTAAACACTCGCCAAGGAGGAACTGTTTACGGTGATGAAAACATCGACACAGTTCACAAATCACTATGCAATGTGCCTGCTCCACCAGACGCTCCAAACCAAGACAAGGCCAAGACAAGATCACTTCTTGACATAGTCTAGTTAAATTGTTAAAAAGAGCAGATACAAAGTTATCTGCTCTTTAAATTTATTCAATAATTGAGGATAAAAATGAATGTATTAGTTATCAGCGACACACATCACGGTCATCCTGGTTGGAACGGTTTTGGTGAAAAAATTATTGCTAAAGCGGTGACAATGACTCAGACTAAAAAAATTACAGTTGCCTTGCATATTGGGGATTTAATTGAACCAGCAAATAAAAAAATGACTCTAAAGCATGGTTTAGATTTGTTCAAAAACATCCCGGCTGAATTTCACCTTTGGGTGGCTGGTAACAATGACATTGAAATGATTACACCAGAAAATAATATTTTGGACTATGCCCAACAACTAAAAATAATTGGCAATGAACATGATGTTTGGTTTTTGGATTTTGCACCAAGAATAATTGATGATATTGCGTTTGTTGGAAACTTTGGTTATTGTGATTTTTCTTTGTGGCGACCGCACAAAGTTCATTCTCCGCAATTTCCTTCAACTCTTCAAAAAATAAAAGTTGAATCTGATCATTTTCATTTAAACAGATTTGGACATACTCAGCAAGAAATTTTTGAGCATTGCCAAAAAACACTAAGGTCGCATTTACTACATTGTCTTGGTCACAAAATTGTATTAGCCACACATACAGTTCCTGATTCTAGATTACTGCTTTACGGAGAATCACCGCAATTTGATTTTCAAAATGCTTGGATGGGTTGGGATGACAGTCAATCACAAAATCAAATAGAAAAAACGCCTGGTCTAACTTTTCAATTTTGTGGGCATACTCATCGTTCTCAAACAATCAATAGAACTGGCACTTGCCCACTAATAAATATTAGTGGTGACAAACAACCCTTTGTATTTACGATCTAACAAAACCCAAACCAACTCAATGAGTTGGTTTTTTCTTATAAAAAAATTGTCATACTTCGATAAACTCAGTATGACAATTTTTTTGGAGGCCTGGATCGGATTTGAACCGATGAGTGACAGTTTTGCAAACTGTTGCCTTACCACTTGGCGACCAGGCCAAAATTAACTTACCACTTGCCTGCCCCGCATTTGAACGCAGTGAATAGTGCGGGGGCGACCAGGATAAAACTTGTTCCTAATAATTTTTAAGACTTACTAACAGTAGAATTATTATAACAGAAAAAAAAATTTTATCAAGCAAAAAAGCTCTTGTGAAAGAGCTTTTTTGCTTTTAATATTCAACTACCTCAATTTTTACTAAACGCTTACCAAAGGTAATTGCTGTATTACGATCTTTCTTCCAAAGATCAATTCTAGCATCATACCTAGGATTCATCCGATCTTCAACAGTAAACACTTTTGTTCCATAAAGATCCGGAATCCTTACCTTCGCACCGAGTGGTAAAAAGTTAGCAGCAATAATATTTTCTTCTCCATGCTCACATACGTTATAACCACTGGCCGTAATACAAGGCGTTGAATCACATTGTTCAACAGTACTTGAATACGCAGTTGCAATAACTGTAACCACTCGAATTGGGGCTTGATATTTAAGTTCATTTTGTTTGTTTTCATAATCAATGAAATTTCTACTTAAAAGGTCTAACTTTTCAGAACTTTTAATAACAAATTCATTATTATCATTAGTTGTCGCGAAATTAATTTCTGCCAAAGCTGCTTGTGGAATAGTCATATTTACTAAAAACACAAGTAAAATTAGAACAAAAATGAATCTCATCGGTATGGGTAAAGGGTCACGATCTTCGCTAAAAATATCAAAATTCATACTTTTTTAGATTAATTATGAAATTATTGACTAAATTTAGAATAAATACAGTCAACAAAACACAATCTAATTAGTTATCCAAATTATACAATAATAGCATGTTTTTTTTAATTTGTCAATAGCAGGCTTATCAATATTACTTATCCTGTGGCAATATATTAGCACAGAATAAATTACAGTTCAAGCCCATTCACTTGGAAAAAATAACTGAACTGAATTTTAGCGATTGACAAATGAATAATAAAAAGTTATCATTACTTCACTGTCTAGTGCTCATAGACGAAAAAAGAATATTATTTAACATTTAAGCTAGTTTAAGATAAACAATTTATCAACAAACTTGCTATTTATAAAATATGCTATCAATAAGACTACGAAGAACTGGAAAAAAGGCACGTCCTACTTTCCGCGTAATAGTTTTGGACAACAAAAAAGATCCTTGGGGTAACTTTTTAGAAAATCTTGGAACTTATAATCCAAGAACAAAAGAAACTCTTCTTAATGTGGAACATATTAAAGAATGGTTAGCTAAGGGTGCTCAACCTTCAAAAACTGTTCACAACTTATTAATTACTCAAGGAATTACTGAAAATAAAAAAGTTGGTGTTTCTAGAATTAGTAAAAAAAGAAAAGAAAAACTTGCTGAAAAAGAAAAGGAAAAAATAGACAAAGCAGCTGAAGCTAAAAAAGCAGAAAGCCCAGAAGTTCAACCAGAAGAACCAAAAACTGAAGCCAAAGCTGAATAAATATACAACAAAAAAACACAGAAAATTCTGGGTTTTTTTGATTTTAAAATTTTTGTAAAACTTATTCCTTATTATACTTTTTTTCTGTTAATAACTATTACACAATTAATTGGTTATATGGTATAATTGCTTAATAAATAACTATTTATTAAATTAAATAAAAATATGTACAAAAAAGATTTAGGTAAAAACAAAAGACTTGGCTCATTTTTAAACGTTAGCTTAATTATTGTATTTGTCAGTTTAGTTTCTTTGTTCATTTTTAGTCCTTCTTTCGCAGATGTTAGCGATGATGGAAACTTCACAATTGAACCACTTGTTACTGGACATGATGATGTTATTGGTAAAACTAATCGCGATTGGAAATTCACAGTTCACACCACAGCTGAATTAGTTTTAGGCGATGTAATTAAATTCATTTTTCCTAGTGGTTTAGAAACTACTGATTTTGACCTCAGCAGTGCTACTCAATCAGCTATCAGTGGCCTAGCTCTTTATGATATCGCCGAAGGCTCAACAACCTATGGTTCTAATATATTGACTGATGGTGGCATGGAAGCATGGTTAATGCAACCAGATAATTGGGAAGTTGCAAATTGGACAGCAAGCATCCCAAATTTATTCCAAAGAAGTGAAGATTCAAACACTGGAACTTATGCTTTATCAATGTCAACAAATAGTTCCGGCAATTATGATTTATTAGTTCAGGGAGTTGACATTACAGCCAGCGATACTCTACAGGCAACCTTTTGGGCAAAAAAATCTACCACGGGAGGTTTAGCCGTGGGATATTTAAGTTCTGACATGGGTCGTATTTATAATTTCAACACAGACTCCTGGGAAGATTTTACTGGCGAGATAACCTCTAATCATTTATATGTTCCAACCTTAACAGATAGCTACCAACAATTTAGTGCTGAACAAGCTAGCATGTCGGGAGAAACAGAGGTCGCGGATGCTGCTTTATTCATAGCTCCATATGGAGGTGCTAACTATACAGCCATTATTGACGATATAGGAATTTTAGTAAGTGGTGTTGTTGATAGTGCCACAAATGGAGATTTTGATGATTGGACAGCTTCGGACAATTATTTAACTGATTGGCTCAATTCATATTGGACCGATGGTGAGGACACAGAGGCAATTTCAGGAATCGAAGTAAACAGCTCAAACATACAAGCTGGAACTTATGCAACTTCACTTGGATCAAATCATTCAGTTGATAACAATGATGCTTACATTGGTCAAAATTTCTCAGGTGTAGTTGGTGATAATTACAGAATAAGTTTTTATGCTAGATCAGTTGATATCGGTGGAACAGTGACCTCTTCATTCTCTTTTTTCAATGGCGATCCAAGTACAGCTACACAATATTATAATTTTAGTACTAATCAGTGGGATAGTTATACTATAGTATCCACAATCCCAGATTCTGATCATCGACAAGATGATTCCCTAACTACCAACTTTCAACAATTTACTTTCGATAATGCTGGCTTAGTTGTTCCCGCCAGTGGTATTATTACCCCAGTAATATCAGCTTTAGTTTCTACTGAATGGGAAGGTGCCGCCGCAGTGGCAATGATAGTAGATACAGTTTCTATGGAAAAAGTAACCACAACAACACCAACAGCAGGTGTTGCTTATAATGCTTCAGCGCCTACTGTAGTTTATGGTATGGCAACTGAAACTATTGCCTCAGGAACTGATTTTTATATAACTATTGGTGGTATTACCAATGGTACTGGCCCAACCCAATCTAGTGTAAATAGTTTAACTTGGCAAGTTATCGCTGGCACACCATCAAATTCAGCTGAGCCATACGGAGCACTAAGTTCTACTAAATTTTCTTTTACAGCTAATGACAATCTATTAAAACCAGCCTTCACCGCTGACGCACCACCAGCTCCAGTTGCAACTGAAGATGGCTCAACTGGTTCATATAGTTTTTATTTAAAAACCCAACCAACAGCAAATGTAACTGTTACTGTAACACCCACTGCTCAAATCACTGTTTCACCAGCTACACTTGTCTTTACTTCAGCTAACTGGGCTACTCCACAAGCTGTAACAGTCACAGCAGTAGATGATGATATTGACGAAGAAAGCGAACACAATGGATTAATAACTCATAGTGTTGCCAGTGATGATACTGATTACGATGGAGCAACTATTGCTAATGTAACAGTAACCATTACCGATAATGACACAGCAGGCGTTACTAATTCAGAAACTGCCATTGCTGTCACCGAAGGTAGTACGACAGATACCTACACTATAGTTATAGATACCGAACCAACCGCTAATGTGCTAATTACACCAAGCGCCACTGGTTCGGAGTTAACTTTTTCAGCTAGTACTTTAACTTTTACGAGTGAAAACTGGTCAACCCCACAAACTTTAACTATAACAGCAGTGGATGATTCAGATGTTGAAGGTGCTCACGCTGATACGATTACCCACACTGCAGTTAGTGATGATACTAATTACAATGGCATAACCATTGCTAATGTAACTGCAACAATCACTGATAATGATGACGCTAGCAGAAGAAACACTTCTGGATCAAGTAGTAATAACAATAGTTCTATTACAGCACAACTACCGTTAGCTCCAACAACTTCAGCTGAACCAACACTACAAACAACAATTACGACTAATACGCCAACACATGTTTACGTTGGAAACACTTCTCATACAGTTACTGTTGGCACACCAAATACTAATGGTTCAGTTTTAATTACTGTTCAATCTGACCCGATCACTACAACCATGCTGGTTGGTGAAGAAAAATTACTAGACACTGACGGAGATGAAGAAAATGATTTATTTTTAAGATTGGATGAAGTTATTGGTAATACCGTTAAACTAACAATCAGCGCAATAGAAGATCTTGAATTCAGTATTAACCGAGCCCTATCTACTACTAACAGTCAAGATGTTACTTTATATTTCAACTCACAATATGCTTCGACCATGGCTATCTCTAATTCAGCTTCTTTTGATGATAGTTCTTTTGAAAACTACACTACTACAAAAACTTGGCATTTAACTGATGGAGCTGGGCTAAAAACTATTTATGTTAAACTGAGAACTAGTAATGGTGGCACAAAAACTATTTCCGACAGCATTACTTTAATTGAGTCAGAAACTGAAGATATAAGTGAACCAGAAATTGTTATTAATTGTGCATTAACAACTGGCTCAGCTTATAAATTAGCCAATTCACCCGCTGTTTATTACATCACAAATAATTGTAATAAACGACCATTTAAAAACCCAGAAATTTTCTTTACTTATTTTGATTCTTGGAACGATGTTCAAACAACTACTGCTGTTTTACTAAATTCAGTTGAAAACGATTCTATTGATTTCATGCCATGGGGACCAAGCTATGATCCTAAATATGGGGCTTTAGTTAAAATAGTTGCTGATCCAAAAGTTTATCTTTTGCTCGGTACAGAAAAATATTGGATTACGTCTGAAACTGTTTTTAATTCTCTAAATTATTCTTGGAATTGGATAGAAGACATTGATGAATCATTACTTGCTAAATACACAATAGGTTCAGAAATTACTGGCCTTGAACATCATCCAAATTATACTTTAATCAAATATCCTACCAATACAAAAGTATATCGACTCGAACCAAATCCAACTGATTCAAGCAAGCAAGTTAAACGTTGGATAGTTAATGAAGGTACCTTTAATAGCTTGAATTTTCGATGGGACAGAATTGTGACTATTACAGGTGATGAAGTATACGAAAATGGTTTAAATCTATATTAATCTATCTTACCTAAACAAACCGAAGAAACTTGACAAAACGATAAATCTTTGCTATAATACTTATAGATCATTTCAAATATAATTATTTCAATTATGTCTGAGAAGATCGAAAAAAGTTTTAATTAGTAAAGAAAACGAAACTTATGGCAAAGGAATTTGATCAGGAATTCTTAGAATTCGTAATCAAGTCAATTGTTGGTAACCCTGATGATGTCAAGGTCCAACGTGATATTGACGAAAGAGGTGTACTATTAACCCTTAGCATTAATGCTGCAGACATGGGTTATGTAATCGGTAAGTTAGGACAAACAGCAAAAGCTGTCCGAACTCTATTAAAAATTGTTGGTGCTAAGAACAATGCTAGAGTAAACCTTAAGATTAATGAACCAGAAGGTTCAACTAGAGGTCCTCGAAGAGAAGCTCCAGTTGACACTGATGTTGTTGACGATCTAAAGATCTAAACACTTAAAAATCATATAAGAAAAAGCCACATTTGTTTAAAGTGTGGCTTTTTTGTTGATTGAATTCAAGTATCTAAAATATCCGCTAAGGCATACCTTTGAAATCTACCTATAATTATCAGAACGACTCTGTCAATTCTTTGATCCTGCTTAGCAAAAAATGTAGGATGAGCCTTTGTCCCTGCTAACCATGCAACACGATCAATTATATCATCAGCCATATCAACCATTTCTTTGACTTTCTCATCTTCTTTGATGATTTTTGCAAGTAAATCATAAACCTCGACATCGCAAGTACAGCATTCAAGAAAAAAATCTCTATCTCCATTATTAATTTGTCTAAGCCAATCAATAAAAGTTAGTTTCCTATCTTGATTAGTTTTTAGCTCTGCTGGTGACAACAATTCATCACAAATAATTATATCCAAATCATGAGACAGAAAACTTATTAGCAACCGTCTTTCTCTTTTATTAATAGTGAGCATTTGCTTTCCTCCAATAAAGAACTGTTGAATTCAATAATCAATATTATCTTTACTTAATACTATTGTCAAGATACAATAACTCCAGAAATTAATGAAACAAATAAATATTTTTCAATCCCCTTTTCATAATTATTTTAATTTGCTAAAACATTTTAACAACACAAGTTACTATTATATAATAATACTTATTAATCAATTTATACAAATATGAAATTTAATCTTATTACAATTTTTCCAGAAATTTTAGATTCTTACTTTGATAAAGGTATGCTTCGCATTGCTCAAGAAAAAAAAATTATCAAAATAAAAAGCCTAAACCTAAGAGAATTTGCAATTGACAACAGAGGGACAGTTGACGACAAACCATACGGCGGAGGCCCTGGTCAAGTGATGATGGTCGAGCCTATTTATAAAGCTATCCAAAGTTTAAGTAAGGGCAGATTAAAATCTGCCCACCCTATCAAGACGAAGACCATCTTACTTTCAGCCAAAGGCAAAACATGGAATCAACAATTAGCTCAACGTTTTTCTAAACTTGATGAAATTACTTTTGTTTGCCCTAGATATGAAGGCCATGATGAAAGAATTAAAAAGTTTGTTGATGAAGAAATTTCAATCGGAAATTTTGTTTTAACAGGCGGAGAACTTGGCGCTGCTGTTATTATTGATTCTATTACCAGACTACTTCCAGGTGTTCTCGGATCCCAAGAATCTTTAACAGAAGAATCACACTCAAAACCTGGCTACAAAGAATATCCACAGTATACTAGGCCAGAGATATTCAGGAGCAAGGATCAAGGAGCAAAGGGCAAAGAAAAAAGACTGCGAGTGCCAAAAATATTGTTGTCGGGCAATCACGCGAAGATCAAAAAATGGCGGGAAGAGAAAAGTAAAAGATAAAAACTAATTCACAAAATAATTACAATATAACTACTCATGTTTTGATTTTAAGATTTTTAAATACCACCTTAAAGTGGCTTTAACTTAAATAATAATGAGTCATATAAAAGCATAAATCCACAAAAAATTATCAGTGGATTTTAATTTTTAAAAAATTTAAGTAAATTTAGACAAACTTTAACATTGTATATTTAAGGTTTTTTAATCTAAAATTACTATTTTTAAACATATATTCCACGCTAAAATTCATCCACGTTGATTTCCTTGACATATTTTTTTAAATACCTTATACTTATCACCACGAGAACATTGAAAAAATAAATATCCACAAATACATGCGAGATCCCATCGAAAAATGTTAACAATAGCTAAGTGATAGGAAACTCTTCATAAATTTTTATTGGCAAGGTCCGGGCCTGGCGATTTTATCACAGGTGCCATTTAACCGGATTTTTATTGAGAGTTTGATCCTGGCTCAGGGTGAACGCTGGCGGCGTGTCTAAGGCATGCAAGT
>CAYSUN010000023.1:0-18206 GCA_964434235.1 uncultured Gammaproteobacteria bacterium
CCTTTATTCCAACTACTTTATTTGTTGATTTACTGTCCAAAGTTGTTGGATAGCCCACCTGTAGCCTTTTTGTCTAATTTTATGATAAAAGTGCAAGCACATAAATTGATTAAATTTTATCATAATCTATAATATATCATTTAAGGTAATGAAAACACGACCCTAATTTGAGTCGTGTAACTTGTTTATTTTTCGTGTTTTTGGCTTAAAAGTTTTTTTAGGTGGGCAATCATTTGCCAGTCTCCCCAAAGTAAGCGCCAGCGAAAAGTTTTTAAATGTTTCCAAAAACTTTGTTGATTCAGTTTAAGGTTCAGTTTGTGAGTGTCCTCGGGTGTCTTTTTCTTAAATGGTTTCGTGGCAGTTTTTTTCATGTTTTACCTCGTGGGTGGGGTTTTTACAAAGAACTATAATAAGTAAATATAACAGAACTAGCAGGGTTGTCAACAGGTTCTATTTGACACTAAAGTGTACTATGTTAAGCTATGTTTATGATGAAGATCAGATAGATCTAATGCTTGTCGTGCCCAGTTATTTAAGGTCAGAAATTGTTGCTTTTGAGCATGGGTAATTTTGGCAATAAGCGATATTTCTGCGAAATGATGGGAAAAAGTTCTCTGTTAAATGGGGAACTTTTTTATTTCCAATAAAAGTTCATGAGCCGTTTTGTACCAACTGTAAATTTTAGCTTTTTCCTTGCCAGCGTTAATATAAAATTGTCTAATGTCTGGCTTAATCATTTCCAGCATAGCTTGATGAATGTCGTTTATATCAGTTGGATTTATTAACAAAGCTGAATTTTCGCAAATTTCTGACAATGAAGAATTGTTGGAAGTAATAACAGGACAACCGCAGGCCATAGCTTCAACTGGAGGAAAACCAAAACCTTCATAAAAAGATGGATAAATAAAAATATTAGCTAAATTGTAGAAATATCGTTTTTCTGAGTCTTTGATAAAGTTAGTAAAAATTATATTTTTGTTGTTTTTTGCTTGGTTAATAATTGGAGAAAATTTCCAGCCAGGTTTTCCTGCTATCACTAGCGAATATTCAGGGTAAGTTTCTTGGAATAAGTTGAAGGCGCTGATTAAACTTAGTAAATTTTTTCTCGGTTCGATAGTGCCTAGATAAAGAATAAATTTATTTGGCAATTTATATTTATCTTTAATTTTTTTAAATCTAGGATCAGATGGATCAATTGGTTTGTAGTTTTTGGAAATACCAGAATAAATAGTTTGAATTTTGTTGCTTGGTATATTGTATAAATTAATCAAATTGTTTTTAGTGTTTTTAGAAACGGCAATTATTTGTTTAGCTTTTAGAAAAAGTTTTTTTGGTTGAATAATTAAATGCCATATTTTTCTTTTAAATGATAGAAATTCAGGAAATATTTCAAAACTTAAATCATGAGCGGTTATTATATAGGGACAAGATGTTTTTTGGAATGTAATATTTGGAAAAATAAAAAAGTCTATTTTTTCAATATGGAATTTTCGTTGAATAATTTGATCAAGTTTTGGATAATGGCAAATAGCTAAAATAAAATTAAGAAGTTTGTTGGGTAGTTTAAATTCACAGTAATGAACATTATCTTTGGGAAATTTCGGAATGTATTTTTCTACATTTTGTCTAGAATTATAAAAAAGGTAATAATTATTTTTAGTGTCTTGCTCAAATAAATATTTTAATAAATAAAAAGTGTATTCACCAACGCCTGTCAGTTCTTTTTCCATTAATGATCGAATGTCTATTGCTATGTTCATAATTTGACCGGTCGGAATAATTAATTATTACTAAACTTTTTAACAATGAATTCTTTTATTTTCTTTTTGAATATTTCAGTATCAAACTGCTTGGCATATTCTTGTATTTCCTTCGGATTATAATTTTTGTGATTAAATCGGATTATTTTATCAGCTAAGTCTTCCCAGGTTTGTTCTTCGAATAAAGTGCCAGTTTTACCTTCAATAACCGTTTCTAGTGCTCCGCCAGCTTTGTAGGCAATCACTGGTCGGCCACTAGCCATGGCTTCAACTGCCGTAATTCCAAAATCTTCAAGTTGAGGATTTATGTAAGCTATGCATTGACTATAGAGTCTAACTTTTTCTTGTTCAGAAATCTTGCCTAAAAATTCTATTTTTCCTCGAGCTATTTTTTTTAAATATTTTTCTTGCGGTCCCTGACCAAATATTTTTAAAGGAATATTTAAATGATTAAATGCTTTGATAATTAAATCAAATTTTTTGTAGCCAACTAAACGGCCACCAGCCAAAAAATAATTACCAACATTTGAAGCAACTTTATATTTATTAGTTTCAACTGGGGGATAAATTACGGTGCTTTCCCGATTGTAATATTTTTTTATTCTTTTTTGGACTTCAAAAGAATTTGCAATAAAGTGATCAACTCTTTCGGCCGCAATCCGATCCCATTGTCTGAGGCTAGTTAAAAAAATAGGCAAAAGTTTTTTGATTATTGCATTTTGATTTAAATCTTGAAGATAGCTATGTGTATTTGTCCACAAAAATCTTGGTGGTGTATGACAGTAACAAATGTGCGTAGTGTTCGGACCAGGAATAATGCCTTTAGAAAAAATTGAAGAACTGGATAAAACTAATTTGTAATTTGTTAAAGGATGATGTTCGGTAGCTGCTGGCATTAATGTTAAAAACCATTCATGTTTACTTACCCCAAAAGGCACTCTTTGAAGAAAAGAGGTGTTTATTCGTGATGGTGGGAAATCTTTGGGTGCTTTTTTTTTGTCGTAAGCCAAGGTGTAAAGTGGACTTTGAGGAAAAATATCCATAAAAACCTTGGCAACTCTTTCAGCGCCACCATCTTGGGTTAAGTGATCGTGAACTATAGCAACATTCATTTCAAAAAATCAAGAAATCAAGAAAATAAGAAATTAAATATTTGGAAATCTTATCTTTTGGAATCTATGGTTAATTTAGTTTATCTTAGCAGAATATATAATAAAAGTCGATGATTGACAATTTTTTTTATAAATGTTACAGTTTCTAATTGATGTAATGATCATTAAAATTTATTGGGGGAATTCTATGATTAATCGTGATGAAGTAAAGTATGTGTTTTGGGATGTGGATGGAACGATGTATAGCAAGGGGATTGAATATAGGGAAGGTGTGGGAAGCATTCAAACGGCCCATGATTTTTTTCGATATTCAATTCATGTTTTGCTAAAGCAGGGGGCTCAACCTGCTGCAATTTTTTCAACATTGACAGTTGAGTATAGAGAGTTAATTAAAAGCAAAACATTGAAACAAAGAGTTGCAGAAATTCCGATAAAAGAAAAGCAAGAATGGGATTTTGTAGTTGACAAAGTAGGTTCAAACGGTAGAGCCTTAGAATATTTATATCATCTTAAAAAAAGCGGGCATGAAAATTTATTATATGAAATGCTTGCTTACATAGATTTTGGTGGAACGTTAAATTGCAACACTGAACTTTTGAGTGTGTTTGAGTATCTAGGGAATCGTGGGTATATATTGGCAATTATAACTTCAGAAGTTTATGCTACTGTTGAAGCCGTGTCTTTTGCTCTTGGATTCAATATTTTTGATTTTCAAGTTGGGGAAGATCCTATGCATCCGGAGTTGTTTTCAACAAAGGATGGTAGGTATTATCCTATTTTTTGTAAAAACAATTCATTGTCAAAACCAAACTGTGACGCGTTTTTGAAGTCTATGAAAGTTTTGCAGATTACTATCCCCAGAGAGTGTGTCTATATTGGAGACCGATTTGTTAATGATGTTGTCCCTGCAACAACTTGTGGTTGGCAGTCGGTACTTATTACAAACAAAAATGACGGAATTCAATCAGTAAGTGCAGAAGCTAATGGGAAGGTAATTAATTATACAAAAGTTGGGACATTGGCAGATTTAAAAATTGTTTTATAATGAAAAACCAAAAACAGCTTTAAATACGGGGTTGCTTTAATTCTATTTTTGCATAGCATGTGTTGATATCCTTGAAACATAAACAATTGACTTGACGAGAATGAAAGTGTGTGATAAATTATTTTGTTATGTTTGTTGATTAATCACAACGGGGTGAACAAATGAAAAGCTCAAGTAGTACTTGTATAACCAAAAGTGGAACTAACTATTCTGTTGATGAAAGTGGTTTTTTGTTAAGAAACGGTGAATTTATAACAGATGATAATGGTTCAAACGTTTTGTATTTGGGATTTATTGAAATGTCTCGGTTCGGTTTTCATGGGTATCTGCGGGTTCATGATGTTTTCGTGTATCCTTTGAATTGTATAAAAAGATACATAGATAAGAATAATAAGGTAAAAATTCTAGGTATAAGTGAAAAAAAGCTTAAAGAGTTATTCGATGAATTAAATGTCAATTCTATAGAAAAGGTTTATCAAGCACTGCATAAGCAGAATCCTGTTCAGGAGTTTCCGTATTCATTTATGACCTCATTGGTCGTATCGTTTGAAGAAAAATAAAAGTAGTTAAATCAAAAACAGCATCTACACATGGGGCTGTTTTTTTAATTAAGTTTTAAATGTATTAAACTTTTGATTTTCTAGTTAAAATTACCCACGGTGTTTTTAACATTATCCAGAAATCAAGTTTCAATGACCAATTCTCAATATAGTAAGTATCTAATTTTACTTCTTCATCAAAATCAAGATCGCTTCGTCCAGATATTTGAGCTAAGCCAGTTATGCCAGGCTTTATGTCCAAAACGCGTTTGTGGTGTTTTTTGTACTGAGCCACTTCCCTTGGTTGATGTGGTCTTGGTCCAACTAAACTCATGTTACCAATAAAAACATTAAAAAGTTGAGGAATTTCATCAAGTGAAGTTTTTTCGATAAATCTTCCAATTTTTGTTCTTCTTGGATCATTTAAAATTTTGTAAACTGGACCTTGTCTTTCAGATTGTTTATTAGCTAATTTTTTTTCATATTCAAGAACAGCTTTTTGATCGGTGTATTTTGAAAATTGTTGACCAGTACAATATTTAGTGTACATTGATCTGAATTTATAAACATTAAATGTGCCCTTACGATCAACTCTTTCATTCTTGTAAATTGCTGGGCCACTATCTTCAATTTTAATCAAAATCATTAGAACGAGCATTATTGGACTGAAAATAATTATTAAAATTGTACTGTAAATAAGATCGATAATTCTTTTGCTTATTTTGCCCCAGCCATCAAGTTTGGTTTTTCTAATTTCTACAAGGGGAACTCCAGCGATCATGTGTACTTCGACATTTGTAGTTCTTGCTTCAAATTGACCGGCTGCAAATTTAAAAATAATATTATGTTCAGCGCAAAAATCAGCCAAATCAATAGAAACTTTTCTAGAAAGAGATGAATCAGTTTGAATAATTTCATCTATGGTTTTTTTTCTGTGTATTTTTAGTAATTCATCTTTGTCTTCAGTTTCAAATTCTTCAATTCTGGCGATTATTCTATAGCCAAGTTCTAGTTGATCTTTGAAGGCATTAATTATTTCTTCTGTATTGTGGTTCTTGCCAACAATAACAACATTGTGTACTCCCCAACCTTTTTTTAAGGCTATTTTTTGTATTTTTCGAACAAAGCTACGTACAGTGACAACTAAAATAATGCTTAAGATCCAAGCAGTTAAAATAATAAATCTGGATTCAAAAAGTTCTCTAACAAAAAACATATAAATAATTATTGCAGTCATGCCAGTTGAACAAGCCAAAACAATTTTGCTCAATTCATCAGTAACTTTTCTTCTTTTAAAAGAATATAACCCAGCTGTAGCAAAAAATAGTAACCAGGCAAAAGCAATAATTAAAATACAAACAAAATATTGTTCAAAAGATAAATCAAAAGCAACCGGGCGAATTTCTTGAATAGAACTTTCATATCTAATTAAAAAAGCTAGTAGACCAGCTACAAGTAAAGTGAGGTAATCAATTGGAATTTTTATAAAAGTAAAAAATAATTCTGCGTTCTTTTTCATAGGTTTTGCAAGATATGTAAGATCTTGAATATGATCTTGTACATCTTGTAATATTATAATACAAAAAAAAGCCTTAAACAAACGAGTAAGCCGGATTCTGTTTTAACTGTCATCTATCTAGAATTGTCATTGCTGACAATTTCATGCGGGCTACCAATCTTGCCCTTGCACTCAAGTAAGGATTTAGCCGTTTCACCTCAAATGTTTCCATCTGAGCTAACCCCGAAGGGTTCCGAGAAATCACTTTCTACGGCGTCTCTGCTCGCACCTCTACCTCACGGTCGACAGGGATTACCTGTTACCCATGTTAATAAATTAACTAAGTGTCCGGACTTTCCTCTCTGATGAGCGTAAGCAACATCAGAGCGACAGTTCTGCTTGTTTAAGGCTAATGATAATATAGCAATTATTTTTCCTTTTGTCAAATAATTTTTGCAAAATTAGCTAAATTTCAAACATATTTTGTTGACATTTATTTTTTCTTATGGTATCTTTTTATGGTCAATCTTTATATGGAGGTTAATATGTTTCTTTGGTTTGGTTGGTATTTTGATCCAAGTCAGACTAATATTAGACCAGTTGCTAGCCTGAAAGGTGAAGACGATAATTTTTTTGTAAAGTTCTTTAATCGTAATCAAAGTGGTAAAATTGCTAATGGAGATTGGTTGCAAGTTTCAATAGCTGATTTTTATGGAGCGCCAATTGATTTGTTTCAAAAAATTCACAATCAATTTATTGCTTGGTATGTTGATGAACAAGAAGTGATGATTCGTGTTATTGAAAAAAATCATTATTTTCCCAAGCGTTCCAACCAAAGAGATTTTGTCCAAGTAAAATTTTTGATCAATGGGGTTAGTAGTCGATTTCATCTTGTTGATCCTACTTGTATATATAATGATTACGCTTACGCAGTTGTCCGAATGTATCGTTATCTTCGTTCGATAACTTAGAATAGTTTTTTGACTTCTATCTTTCACAAAGGTAGGAGTTTTTTATTTTAATAAGTGAATTAAAATAATTTTATTGACAGAATTACTTTTTTACTTTAAATTATAACCGTTAAGTTCATTTTAACCAAAGGAGCTATCATGGATAGACAAGCAAAAATTCTTGATGCTAAACTTGAAACTATTAAAAAAGCGTGGAGAAATGTTCGTCTGGGAAATTTAAGGGTTACTTCAGAGTCAGTAATTTTAAGTGAAAGATGGAGATTTGTTGGCTTGCAGTTAGAAGCTTTGATCAAACATCCTAGACACTCTAATGTTGTAGTTGGTGGAGAGGTAATTCACGGTTTTTTCTTTTTTGATTATCAAGTTGATTGGGCTAACAGCCAAATTGTTGATCCTGGAAAACTTATTATTCTTTTTCCTAAAATCAAGAATCATGTCAAAATTTACTGGGCAACAGAAGATTATATTCGCACTGCTTATGAACAAGGTAGTAAAGATCGATATGCTAAGTCCATGATAATTGCAACGAATTCTTAAAGGAGAAAATTATGGCAGGATTAAATTCGGTGTTATCTGAAATGCAGGAATTACTAGCTCGAGCTGAGATTGATGTTGATATTTCAAAATTAACCGGAGCACTTTTTGTTTATAAAATTAAATACAAAAAAATTGGTAATTTATCCGAGCGAATTGAATTTGGTACAGCCTGTGTCAAGCACTATAAGCTGGAACAATTTGGTAATGAAAAAGTAACGGTTCGTATTTATGCTAATAACTGTGTTCAACCTTTATTTGTAAACAGTACTGAAAAAGGTGCTGATTGTAACCCTAATTATGATTGGGAGTTTTATTTTTTCGATGGAAAATGGCAAATAAATAACACTAGCAATGAACAATATGAACTAGACTTATTTTTTGCGTAATTCAAAAAGAAAAGTTAATCATCGATTAAGAAAATAATAATTGTTAGAAAAAAGATTTTATCAGAACATAGCCTTGGGCCAAGCTCAAGGTTTTTTTTGTAATTTAAATAATTAATTAATGATTTATATTTGACAAAACAATCAAAAAGTCATACGTTTAAAGTGCCAGTTAACCCAAACCAAAAAGGAGGTGAGTGATGCATACTCGACACGAAGTAAATGAAAAATGGTTGATCGATTTTCTTTCCAAGGGCAATATTCCGACACGTGGAGGAGTGGATTTGTTGACACGCTGGATTGGGTTTGATGAAGGTAAGGATGGGATAAAAAGAAAAATCGTTAGAGCGGGTAGTACCATCAAAGTAACCATTGCGATTTATGGTACTGGGCCAAGATCACTTGGTAATGTGCCATATTCCTTTTTCTTGGGTGCTACTCCAGAAATTATCCGAATTGGTCGGCGTTGGACAAAATCTTTTAAGGTTCCGTGTCGACCGCATATTGTTCGTGAGGTAGAATTTGTTCATTTGGAAATCAAACTCAAACCAGGTTCTGTGTTCGTAGAAAGAGACGTATGCTATTACGTCTGTGCTTCAAAATCTCTACGACAAAGAGCCCAAAAAAAGGTACAGGAAGCAAAAAATGCATATAACCTTTAGGGTAGTCGAAGCGCTTATGATCTAATCATTTGCGCTTTTTTATTTGGCTAGTATTGACAAAAATTGAAGCTAATGCTAATCTAAAATGTCAACAAGGAGAAGACAATGAAAGATACAGCTACAATGTTCTTTGATTTTATCCTATCGGTGCAAACCAATTTGCAATTGGCTGTTGGTTATTTGCAAAAGATTCAAAAAACTAATTTTCTGGATATTGAGTTAGTCGGCGAAGATGATTTCGAACAGGTCAAAACGCAATATCTAGATATTTCTTCAAGTGTAAATGAATTAGGTTTTGCCTACACTGCTCTTTTTAGATCAATAAATTCTTGGCATTCAAAGTATAAGGATTTTTTGTCAGAAAAAAGCAATACTATTGCTCAGAGAATTTATGCCTATGTTTCGCAAATAGGTTTTTGGGAAGTTAGGGCAATTGTTCATTTGCCCAACCAAACAGTTATTCAGTATATGCAGGTAAAAAATTCTGACAACCAAGCTCGGCAAATTCAGGAATTGCGTGTTAATAATGTAGTTGATGGAAATACAATTGACGAAATTTTAACTGCAATTGTTGTGCAGGCAAAGATTACGCCAGTGCAATTCATTGTGTATAAGGTTAGTAAAAATGCAGAAAAATTAAATATTTATGAATGGACAGATGAAAAATACCAGTTAATTGCTAAAATTGAAAAATAAAAAATAAGGCTCGTGAACATTTCACGAGCTTTTTCTTATTTAAATAGTAGGGGTGATAAAATAAATTTTAGACTTCAATAATCACAGGCATGATCATTGGTCGGCGTCTAGTTTTTTTGTAAAGTAAATCTCCCAAGTGATCGCGTAATTTATTTTTTAATAGCATCGGATCAAAACCTTGTTTTTTGTGTTTGCCAATTGTTTTGCGAACTAGCTCACGCGCATCTTCAATTAATTGGCGACTTTCTTTCATGTAAACAAAACCACGAGAAATAATATCTGGGCTACCAACAAGTTCACCAGTTTTTTTCTTGACTGTGGCAATTACAACAAACATTCCATCTTCAGCCATCATTCTTCGGTCGCGAAGTACAATTGCGGAAACATCTCCAACACCAAGACCGTCAACCATAACATATTCAGTCGGAACTTTTTCTTCAGTTAATCTTCCTGTTGTTTGGCTTTGATTTCGGCCACGACTAAATTCAATGACTTGTCCATTGTCAGCCACAAAAATATTTTCTTTTGGGATACCAACACTTTCAGCAACATTACCGTTGATTCTAAGCATGAAATGATTAGCTTCAATTGGAATAAAATATTGAGGATTAAATAATCTGATAATTAATTTTAAATCTTCTTGCTTGGCATGGCCACCAGCGTGAATATCCATGTGTTGATAATGATAAACTCTAGCTCCTTGTCGATAAAATATGTCTTTCAAACTTTGAATGGTTCTTTCGTTTCCAGGAATGACTGATGATGAAAAAACAACACTGTCACCTTCTTTGATTTTTATAAATTTATGTTCATTGCTAGCAATTCTATTTAAAACAGCATTTTTTTCACCTTGCGCACCAGTACCAATAATTACAATTTTATCATCAGGTAAACTTTTTAGTTGTTTTTCGTCAATTAAAAGACCTTTACTGTGTTTGATATAGCCAAGTTCCGTTGCAATTTCAATATTACTGTTCATACTTCGGCCATCAAGGTAAACTTTTCGTCCAAATTTTTCAGCAATGGTCAGCATTTGTTGGATTCTGTTTATTAAAGAAGCAAACGTACCAACAATAATTCGGCCTTTTGATTCTTGGAAAATTGTTTCAATTGAGTTGGTGATTTCGCTTTCTGATAATTGGTGACCTGAGTGAGTAGCGTCAGTACTGTCTGCCATTAAAGCCAAAACACCTTCGCTACCAATTTTGGCAATTCTCGTTAGATCAATTGGTTTATCGTTAATTGGATTAAAATCAACTTTAAAGTCACCTGTATGAACGATTGTGCCAACTGGGGTGTGAATAACAGTACCGAAACTGTCTGGAATATTGTGATTTACTCTAAAAAATTCGATTTCAAATACTCCCAGTTTTAGTTTGTCTGTATCTGGATCAATAACATTCATGTTTAGTGGATTTATCTTGGAATATTCTTCGTGTCGTTTGTTGATTAATCCAGCAGTTAATTTGGCTGTGTAAATTGGAGGATTATTTAATTCTGGACAAAGATGAGAAATAGCTCCAATGTGGTCATAGTGACCATGAGTTATAACTACACCTTTGATGTTTTTTACTTTGTCTTTCAAATAAGTTATATCTGGAATAATATAATCAATTCCTGGCATGTTTTCTTCTGGAAATTGTAAACCCATATCAACAATAATAATATCGTCACCGTATTCCAAAAGTGACATGTTTCGTCCAACTTCTTCCAATCCGCCAAGAACGATAATTCTTAAAGATTTATTATTATCATTATTGTTGTATTTTATAATTGGTGGTTGAGGACGATGATTTTGAGTGTTTGGTGTTTGATTGTTTGATGCTGTTGGTTGATTTTGTGTCGGTCGGTTGGGTATTCTATGTGTTGTCGATCGAGGAGTTTCTTTTGTCGTTCTTTTTTTGTTCGGATGATAATTTCGGCTAGAACGTGTGTTAATTACTTTGTTCATATTTTCTAAGTGGAAATAAATGGTAAGCGGATAACTAAAGATTTATGTAATTATTTATCAAAATAATCATTTATTTCATATTTATTTCATTTGTAGAAATAAATTAAGTTGTTAATTTTTTTTAATTTAAAATTTGCGTTTAAGAACGCTAAGTTAGTGAGATTAATTATGTGAAGTTTATTAAGCTAATTTTATTATAGCAAGAAAAAGGATAAAGCAAAAATTTATTGAACTTTAATTTATTTTTTTACTTTTTCCATTGGCGATCAGTTTTGATGTACCACTCGTTAATCATAGAAAAACGATCAGCTGGGGTGATGATTTGTGAAGTATTAAAACCTTTGATTTTTTTATTTTGCGGATAAGTATAAGTCGGGTTGAACAAGAAAATTGCTGGAACTGTTTCCGCGATAATGTTTTGAAATTGTTTATAAAGTTCTGCTCGAGCATTGTCGTCAGTTGTTTTTCTAGCATTTTCTAATAAATTGTCAGCATCATTATTATTCAAAGAGGTTAAGTTTAAGCCTGGAAAACTGGTTTGACTTGAATGCCAAAATGGATATGGATCAGGATCATAACCAAGGATTTGACCATAAAGTAAAGCTTCATAATTACGGGTTTTGATTGTTTCAGCAATGTTACTTGGGTCAACAAAAACTAAGTTAACTTTAGCTCCAATAAGTTGCCACTCTTTTTGTAGTTCAGTCGCAATTTTTACATTTTCAGGTTGATTTACAGTTGTTAAACTGAATTCAAAATATCTTGAACCTTTTTTACGTACAGGGTATGGATAAGCATTTTCAGTTGTTTCTTCAGCGTTTATTTCGTCAGAGTTTTCATCCTCAGTTGTTTCCTTTTTTGGATCAACGTAATCCTCAAGTGTCCATTCCAGTTTGTCCAATTCAGTCTTGGCGTGTTGGACATTAAAAGGATATTTAACTATTTCTGAGTTGTAGCCCAGTGTACCAGGTAAAATACAACTATCAATTATTTGCGCTTCAGCATTTAATATTTCATTAACTATTTTTTCTTTGTTTGTAGCATGAGTTAAAATTTTTCTAATTGTTAAATCTTTCAAAATTGGATTTTTGTCATAATTAAAGAAAACTGCAGAATATTGTGGTAGGTGAAGTAAATTAAAATTTAAATTTCTGTTATTAATAATTCGAGCTCTAATTTCTTTTGGTAAATAACTAATTCCGTCTACTTTTTTGTTGTTTAATGATTCAACTGCTTGTTCAAAGTTTTCAGTAAATTTTAAATCTATTTCATCGATATAAGCAACTTGATCATAGTAAGTAGGATTGCTTTTTAGTTTGAAACTTTTTATTACACCGTTTTTATTTTTAGTTAAAGAACTAAATTTGTATGGCCCAGTACCAATCGGTTTTAAATTATATTCAGCCATTAACATATTTTCTGGTTGAATGTTTTGCCAAATATGTTCAGGTAAAATTCCAATAGTTAAGCTTTCTAAAAATGGAGCAAATGGTTTGGGCAAAGTGAAGCGAACAGTAAAATCATCAATTTTTTCGATTGAAGTTCCTTGAAAATTATAAATTAAAGGTGTCTTGGTTTGTGTGTTTTGAATTCGGTTAATCGTAAACATTACATCATTAGCAGTAAAGTCTTCACCGTCGTGCCATTTAATCCCTTGTCTTAATATAAAGGTATAAACTAATTGGTTTTCACTTACTTCGTATGATTCTACTAAATCTTTTTCTAACCCTTGGTCAGTGTAGGTGAATAAGCCAGAGTAAATTAAAGAAACCAAGTCTAGATCTACATCATTGGCAGTTGCAAAAAGTGGATTAATATATCTTGGTGCACCAACTAAGCCTTCTGTGTAAATTCCGCCAGCTTTTGGTTTTAGTTCTGAGTGATTCCAGTAAAAATTTATTGACAATGAAGCAACAGCGATCAAAATTAGACCGCTCAAAATGCGAATGATTATTTTTTCTGTTGAAGATAAGTATTTAGAAATATAATTTATTTGTTCTTTATTTGGAAGTTTTTTTGTTGAAGCTAAACTGCTCACTAATTTTTCATCGTGAGTGTGAAATTTTTTTATTTTATTTTGGGCTCGTTTTTCTTTTAGCTTCAGTTTTTTTTCTTGAATTTTTACGCCCAATTTTTTGAAGTAAGACACAAAGTTTAAAAACTTTATAGTTTCCTAAGTTTAGGTAATTAACAAGATGTTTGCTAATGAAATACCTAAAAATAATATTGAGAAAATAATCGTTAAAGTAAAAATCTTCTTTTCCATACCTCTTTTTGTTCGAAAAGCATTAGAGGTTTCACTGCCACCAAAAACTCCAGATAATCCACCACCTCTGTTTTGTAGCAAAATTAGAGCAATTAGTATTAAGGCAATAATAACTTGAATAATTGTAAGTACATTAGTCATAAGATTTTTAATATTGATAGTTCTTTGACAGTATATCAGTTGGCTTGATTTGTGTCAATAGAAAAAGTTTAGAAAAATAATTTTACTTGTAGATTGTAGCTTGACATAATTGTTGTAAATTACTATTCTATTGCTTAATGGTCGTTGACAATAGTTGCTAACAACTGGGGGAAAACATGAATCCAAAAAACGATTTTTTGCGAGTTTTTCTGGCTACGCTGTTTGGAATTGCAATTGGACTGATCCTAACTGTGGATCTTTTGAAAGTTTCAGTTTGGTATAGTTTGGTTGTGGCTTTGTCTTGTGGGTCAATTGCTTATGTGGCAGAAGATATTAAGGGTTTTTTCTTGGCGATTGGTCGTGGATTTCTGCGTACGCGTCAGATTGTACCAGCTTTCAGCCAGATGCTGAAGCAGATTAAAGTTCAGCTCGTGCGTTTTGGTAAAGCTTTTAAAAATTATGATTGGAAAGTCATGGGTTGGACATTTTTGGAAGGAAATTCTTTAGCAACTTATATAATTCTTATTCTAATATGTCTTGTTGGTTTTGGGCTACTGTTCAATGAAGAAGTTAATAACTCTAGAGCTAACTTTTCTCAGATTGTGTTTGGTTTTTTAGTTCTGGATGTATTTTTTAGTGTTCTTTTCGGGAGTTTGGCTGTTGCTAGTGTTCGGTATTGTAGTAGAACGAAACTTATTAATGATGCTAAAAGTGCCACCAAATTTCATCCAGTAACAATTCCTTTCTGGTTAGTTTATGGCGTGTTTGCTTTTGTGCGTTTTGTGGTTCGTTCTATGCGTCAAGCTGGTCGGAAAATGGTTTTTTGGAATGCTGTTTTTGTGACTAACTGCTTTGTTTGGAGTATATTGCTTGTTAAAGGTTTTGACTTTGCGGTTTTAGGTAGCTGGGTTGGTCCAGAAAAAGGGTCAAATTCGTATCTTGTTATTTTGGGGTTTTTATATTGTGTTGAGTTGTGTCTTACTGGGATTATTAATCTTACAACCTATAAAAATTCTGGAAAGTCGGCAAGAATTTCAGTATCGAAAAAAGTATCTTTTTATACTTTTCCGCCAATTACAGTGTATTACGGTGTACGCCATTTTCTGAGATTCTTCTTGCTTGGTATTAAGTTTGTTGGCGTGTGGATGTTTTTGGCTTGGGATAGTATGCACACTCAAAATCGGCTTATTTGTTTGATGGATGCAAGTTTTTTTGGAACTATGGCCGGACTTTCTGCTGTAACATTTGATTCTATGATTGCAGGTTATCTCTTTTTGCATATTGCTGTTTTCGCAATTGCTGGAGCCCTTTTCGGAGTATTAAATTTGTTTGTTATTAAGCCGAGAATTGCACCAGTAGCTAGACAACTAAGATTCAATCGATCAAAGCAGTTGGCGGAATGTTGATCTGTTGAAAATAATTAGCTAATTGATAGTCCTTGTCGTTAAAAAACGATGAGGACTTTTTTTGTACTTTTTTGATTTTCATTTATGTGTTATAATAAATTTAATAAGGATCTTAAATTATGGAGGTTCAAGATGTTGGTTTACTAAAACCTGACAAAGCTTGGTATAAGCGATGGTGGGCCATTGTTCTGTTTACGATTTTAGGTTTGATGATAATCATTACCCCGTTTTTTCTTTTTCATTTTTATAAAATTTACCAAGAAATAAAATTGGGTACATATATTTCGATTGATACTTTCAAAGAGGAAGCACCATACAATATGGATTATTTGGCTGATCAAATGGCTCCGTCAAAAGGCAATCCTGAGGCCAAGATTCGGATTGTTGAGTTTGGAGATTTTAATTGCCATTTGTGTTTGCAATCTTCTGCCACAGTTAAAAGAATAATTGAAGAATACAGTGATGACATTGTGTTTTATTGGCGCAACTTTCCAGTTATCAATGAAAGCTCTATTGACCTAGCCAAAGGCGCAGTTTGTGCTGATCAACAAGGAAAATTTTGGGAATATCATGATTTAGTTTTTGCTAATCAAGGAAAAATAAATTTAAATAATTTTTCAAATTATATTGTTATTATTGGTCTTGATGTGGATGAGTTTAATGATTGTTTGGATAATAATTTAACCATGGCTCAAGTTCGTAAAGATTATTTTGCTTCTGAAACTGGCGAAGTCCAAGGAACACCAACCTTTTTCGTTAATGGATTTAAATTGCAAGGCGTAATGCCATATGAAACTTGGCAAGATATAATAACTAAATTTAAAAGTGTATATGACTCAAATAATGGAAATTAGAATTCACGGTCGAGGTGGACAAGGTTCTGTAACAGCGGCGGAACTTTTGGCTGTATCTGCTTTTTATGACCAAAAATATTCTCAAGCTTTTCCTAATTTTGGAGTAGAAAGGCGAGGAGCTCCAGTTATGGCTTTTGCTCGTATTTCTAATAGTCCAATTAATCTTCGCGAACAAATTTATAATCCTGAATATATTATTGTTCAAGATTCTACTTTGGTTAATCCTGAAACAGGAGTTTTGCAAGGGGTGGAAAAAGCGCATGGGATATTGATAAACACTGAAAAAAAACAATGGCCTGAAATTAAAAATAAAAATATTTTTGCTGTACCAGCAACGCAAATTGCGATCAAGGAGATTGGCAAACCATTTATAAATACAGCAGTGCTAGGAGCTTTTGCGGCCATGAGTGAGGCGATCAGTTTAAATTCATTGAAAAGAGCAATTACTGAAAAGTTTCATGAATCTCCAGCTGAAACCGTCAAAGCCAATGTGATGGCTATGGAAAAAGCTTATCATTATATAAAGGAGAATTATCAATTATGAAAATAAATATTGCAGTTGAGCCAGGCTCAACTAAAAAAGTAAAAACTGGCAGTTGGCGAACTTGGCGACCAGTTATTGATCATGATAAATGTATTGCTTGTGGTACTTGCGCTCGAGTTTGTCCCGAGGGTTGTGTTTTTCCGGTTGGAGATCGAGCTTTGCAAGGCAAGATTTTTTATGAAAAAGATTTAGATTATTGCAAAGGGTGTGGAATTTGTGCTGAAGAGTGTCCAGTTAAATGTATTAAAATGGTTATTGAAGAAAAATAAATTTATGAAATACGAAAGTTGCGAAAGTACGAAAAAAAATATTTTTAGTATGTTCGTATAGTTCGTAGTTCGTATGTATGTATGAGAAAATGTATTGAAGGTTCAAACGCAGTAGCTCAAGTTGTTCGATTATGTCGACCTGGTGTTGTTTGCGCATATCCTATTACTCCTCAAACACATATTGTAGAGGATTTATCCAAGTTTAAGTCTAATGGAGAAGCTGATTATGAATATATAAGGGCAGATAGTGAGTTTGCTGCTGCCTCTATTGTGCTAGGCGCTAGTGCGACTGGAGTGCGAGCCTATACAGCGACTTGTTCACAAGGACTTTTGTTAATGACAGAAGTAATTTTTACAATTGCAGGACTTCGAATGCCAATAGTTATGACGGTGGCTAATCGTGCAATTTCTGCACCAATTAATATTTGGAATGATCAGCAAGACTCAATGACTGTTCGGGATAGTGGTTGGATTATGTTATATGCAGAAGATAATCAAGAAGCCGTTGATATGCATATGCTGGCTTTTAAAGTTGCTGAACAAACTAGAATTCCAGTTATGGTTAACATGGACGGTTTTGTTTTAACTCACACTTATGAGCAAGTCGATTTACCAGACCAAAAACAGGTTGATCAGTATTTACCAGAATATATTGCTGAGCCAGGTCAGTTCTTAGATACAAAAAATCCTAAAACATTAGGCGCGTTTGCTACGCCTGAAGATTATTTAGAAATTAGGGAAGATTTATATAAGGATTTAATTGTTAGTAAAATAATTTTAAAAAAACAATTTGCAGAAATAAAAAAAATGTTCGGTCGTGGCAGTGCTGATTTAGTAGAATATTATGGTGCACCAAAAGCAAAAATTATTTTTGTGGCCATGGGCTCAGTTATTGGCACGATCAAAAATACAGTTGATGAATTGAATGCTGAAGGTCAAAAAACGGCAGTTGTAAAAGTAAAGTCTTTTCGCCCATTTCCAACAGAAGAAGTTCAGAATAAATTAGCCTTAGCTCAATTCGTTGCAGTTATTGATAAAAGCGTATCACTTGGGCAAGAGGGAATTCTCGCAACAGAGATCAAGGCTTGTTTAAATGGTAAAGTAAAAGTGCAGTCTTTTGTTGCAGGGTTAGGTGGACGAGATATTACTAGACAGAAATTAAAGAAAATTTATAAAGATATAAATAAAAAACAAAACAAAACAGTTTTTGTGAAATAAGTTATGAAAAAACTATCTAAATTTTTTATCAGTTTTGCGATCATTGTTATTTTGTTTCAAGTTTGCAATATAGTTTTTTTTGTAATGGCACCGGATGCCTTGGCTGAAAGTCCAGCAGATGAAGCTCGTAGTAAATTAGTTGAACCAGATGTAAAAATTCCTTTCCCTGGCATAAATTTAGATTTTAGTAAGGAAAGTATTGTAATTGATGATAATTGTATGCTTGATGCCAAAGGTAGGGATAATAAGGGGATAGAAATAAAAAATGGAGTTTTTATCGGAAGAAACACGATTCTTAGCTGCAAGGATGGAGACATCGTATTAAATGAAAATGTAAATATCGGATTTAACAGC
>CAYSUN010000024.1:0-18034 GCA_964434235.1 uncultured Gammaproteobacteria bacterium
TACTAAATTTAGTATAAATCATTAATATTTTACTGTCCAAAGATGTTAAAGAGCCCTATCTGTATTGACATTTGTATTTTTTTATGATATAATTAAAAATTCAGATTGGATTTGAATCCCAACCATGAGGGGTTTCATGGGGAAGAAATTTTAGGAGGTGCGACGATGAGTAGTAAAGAATTGTTGAGTAAGTTGGGTAGAGAACGGCCAAATATAATGAGTTACGAGGAACTCTTGACCATCATACTCGGTGACGAGTTCGAGGAGGAATTGGGAATACTCGCCCAGGTGTATGATTATTCATGGCGAGACGTCATGAAGAGTGTGACCATGAACATGGAGCCTATCCCAGGTGTTCGTAGTTCCACGCTGAGTCGGCTCTACGCCATAAAGGTCGTCGGGGAATCGTTGTTTGGTTAATCAGCGAGGATCTCGGCTATATTTATGGAGCGAATGACTTTAGGTCATCGTTTTCTGATAAAGCAGTATTAAACACCCCTTGCGTCTCTACGCTTGGGGTGATTTTTTTAATTTTTTCTAAAATTTCAACTTGCCTTTACAAATTAAAATAATTTTGCTTAAATATAGAATCCAGTCTGGGTAGTAGTATTTACAACACATGATGCACTAGGAGAATTGGTGCCTTCACCCTGTCAATAAGTGGGATCATGACGCTAAAACCGAGATTTTCGAAGTAATCTAATAAACGAACACAATGCCCTGAAAGCAACTTTCAGGGTGTTTTTTTACCACAACCAACTGTAATCTTTTTTTATTTTTTTGATAAGATTTTTAGGTGAAACCAGACCGAACTCAGTTACATAACCTTTAATAAACTTGGCCGGAACTTGATCAAAAGCTGGATTAAAAATTTTCAAATTTTTTGGAGCCTTATCCCAAACTTCCCGTGCGCTCCGTTCTTCAATTTTAATTGCTTTTAAATTTTTAGCATCTTCATTAATTTTCAAAGCTTGAGTAACAATGTAAACTGGAATTTTATTTAAATAAGCAGTCATAGCTAAACCATAACTGCCAACCTTATTAACACATGAACCATCTTTGGAAATTGCATCACAACCAATAAAAACTTTATCAATTGAAAATTGATTGCCACTAATTTTACTTATTAAATATGGTGCAGCACTATCAACAATTAAAGTATCTTTTATTTTGGCTGATATTAAATCTTGAGCTGTTTTATGTCCTTGGTACAAAGGACGAGTTTCAGTTTGAAAAACCTCAAATTTCTTTTTATTTTTTTTCGCTTCAACTAAAAACTTTATCACTGTAGTCGAATGACAATGCGTAAATATTTTATCACCTGAATTGATTAAACTTTCTCCAACTGCAATTATTTTTTGATTATTAACATTCACTAATTCAATAAACTGTTCCAATGAATCACTAACAGCCTTGCGCAACTGTTTTATATCTGAAGATGGCTGTTGCTTTAATTGATAAACAATAAATTCTACAACATTATCAGCCATTGGTTCAGTGTCTCGAGCAGAAACTAAGTATTGTCCAGCCTTGGTTATGGCTCGAATAAATTCTTGACTATTTTTTTCTGGCAATTCTTGCGCGTATTTTTTCAAAGCTTTACCAACAGCCAAAGCAACATTGGTTGCTCCTTGAATTTTAATCGATTTTATATCTTGAAAAGTTTTAAGCAAATTCGCATTCATATTTATCCAATTTAAATTATTAATTTTAAATTACACTTTTTTCTTTAATTCTTTCATGTTTTTTATATAATCTTGCCGTCGACTACCCTTTTTACTTTTTGTTTTCTTACTAATAATTTCAAATTCTTCACCCATATCAGCGACATCTACTCGGCCTTTAAATTTCAAAATGTTAATTATGTTATCACGCAAAACCGCACATTCACTCTCTTCGCCATGTACAATGAAAATGTTTTTCAAATCATTTATATTTCGAATATATTCTAATAATTCCAATTTATCAGCATGGCCAGAAAAAGAATTAAGCACAACCACGTCAGCTTTGAGCGGATAATTTGTACCAAAAATTTTGATTTTTCTTTCACCTTCAACAATTTTTCGGCCACGAGTTCCATAAGCCATGAACCCAATAATCAAAATTAAATTCTTCGGATCGCTCATGTTGTTTTTCAAATGATGCAAAATTCGCCCAGCTTCACACATACCTGAAGCAGAAATTATAATACATGGTTTATCAAAAAAATTAAGTTTTTTAGAATCTTCAACACTTTTAATATACTTGATTTCTTTAAAATACAAAGGGTTTTGTTTTTTATCTAAAAATTTTCGGAAAGTTTCATTATCATAATAATCTTTATTTTGATCAAATACTTCAGAAATTTCTGTTGACAATGGACTATCTACAAAAATCGGAATTTTAGGAATTTTCCCTTGATTGTAAAGTTCATGCAATATGTAAACAAAAGCTTGGGTTCTTTCAAATGAAAAACCTGGCACAATAATCTTGCCATTTCTTTTTACTACATCATTGATTGCCCATTCAACTTCTTCGTGAACACTAGCAAATGAATCATGCAAACGACTGGCATAAGTGCTTTCTGTAATTAAAATATCAGCGTGATCAACTTGATATGGATCATTTAATATTGGCATATATTTACGACCAAGATCACCAGTAAAAACTAAACGCTGATATTCTTTTTCTTCCTTAAAATCAATGGCCGTGATTGCACTTCCAAGAACATGACCTGCGTCATAAAACGTTACCCAAATATTTTCATCTAATTTAAATTTCTGGAAATATTCATACGTTTCAATTAAATCTAAAACTCCACGCACATCAGAATCATTATACAATGGTTCTGAATTTTGCTTTAGATGTTTTTTTATAAAAAAAGCATCTTGAACTTGAATATGGGCAGAATCAAGAAGCATAACTTCTGCCAACTCTTTTGTTGCTCTGGTACAATAGATTTTACCGTTAAAACCTTGCTTTACCAATCGAGGCAACATACCGATATGATCAATATGAGCATGTGAAATTATTACGTAATCAAGACTTTTAGGATCAAATAAAAACTGTTCATTTAATTTACGAATTTCCTTTCGATCACCACCCTGAAACATTCCACAATCCAAAAGAATTCTTTTCTTATTTATTTCCAAAAGATGTCGTGAACCAGTCACATTTTGATCTGCTCCACAAAATTTTATTTTCATATATTTGTATTATATCCATTACATTATAGCATTTAATTAAGACAACTGAAATTGCAGGTTGTGTTTAAATAAATTGCTCCAAGATTTAGATATAAACCAAACAAAATAATAACTGCGATATTTTGCTTAAATAAAACAAAAACGCGTTCTTGTGAGAACGCGTTTGTACTTAAGATTATACTAAATAATCATCCAATCCTTCTTCTGTAACTACGCCAGCGATATTTCCATCGCCAATACCCGGAACAATTTTATGTTCTGGAAGAAACTTAACGCAATTTGCACCTAGTTCATTTTTTGTATACTCAGCTAAACCAATGATTTGAGTAGACATAATCACACTAATACCGTGATATTTTGCTGAGCCAGTTTTACCAGCAACACCTTTCAAGGTCCTCATAACCTTAATTCCGAATTCCAAGCCACCAATTTCGCCTGTTCCAGTACCAAGCTCATCAATAAACAGCAGAAAACCACTATGCTCTTGATACCTTTCAAGTGCTGTGAACAAGCTTTTAATCTTTCTCACGTAAAGCTGAGCAGTAGAACCACCATCTTTACGTTCCAACATAGCTAAACCCAGCCCACGCTTGATTGAAATTATGGCTGACTCAGCAATGATTGGCAAACCTGACTGCCCTAAATACACAGCATCAAAGACTGCTAAACCAGATTCAGATTTACCTGCACCATTTTGGCCAGACATAGTCAAAAGGTCGCCATTGATAATCGGCAAATCAAGAGGTACTACTTCATCTAGGCTATCTCTAAACTTTTTCTTGGCTTTTGTGTTACTACTATCATAATCTTGAAAATTTAAATCACTTTGCACCAAACGAAAAGGAATCAAGCCAGTAAATTTAAGTACATTTTCTTCCATTGGCCGAAGCTCTGGGAAACAAATATTTACGCCTAACGACTTGAGAATATAATATGGATCCATTAAGGGAGCAATTGCACTCAGTTTTTCAATTACTTGAGATACATAATCATGAAAAGCTTGAATCTTCTCATAAACTTCTGAAAGTTCTTCTCCAACCAACCAAAACGCTCCATGCCATCGATATTCAGCTTCAATTGAATCAATAAAACTCTGATCAATGGGAATTGGTTTATTCAGAACATCTTCATCTCGACACATTTCCTGCAAAACTGAATACAATCGAAGATTATTGACCATGCCAATTCTATCCTTAAAATCACCTTCAAGAGATCTTAATTCTTTGTTTTGACTTGGCAACAACTTAATCATTTCATTCGTTTTGCCATATTGAAAAATTGAATTAAGCTCATATTGCGCTGATGCTTGACTTTCAACTCCAATGATTTGAACAACCAAGCCTTGATCATCAAAATTATAAGCAACATGAATTTTCATATCATTTGTCGTTTCAGCCAAACGAGAGAAAGTCTCTTCAAACAAATATGGAACTAGGACTGTTTGCTCAATCTTTTTCTTAATATAATGAGCAAGTTCTGAAGGAACATGACTGTAGACTAAAGGACTTGTCATTTCTTCATATTTTTCTTGCATTCTCAATTTGTGCTTACGTTCATTACGACGATTGAACAATTTGCCCAAACCAGTTTTTTTCGCTTTAAACTTGGTTTCCCAATTTGGATTATAAGATGCAGCATAACGCTGAATAACAAAACCTTGAGCACCTTTTACTACCAAGAATGGTCGGCAAACATATTGAGAATAACAAATTCTATGTTTTTCGGTTACTTCTGTATCCCAAGGCAAGTCATCTTGTAGTTCTTTATCCTGAATAACATTATCAGCTCCTGTGGGAAAATCCAACCCAAACGTAATCGTACCGCGAAGATAAACGTCACCTTTGAGCTTTTCTTCGATACTCTTAACAAAACTTGTTTCTAATTCTTTGTAAGAATTAAGATTCTTTTCTAGAAACTGAACAAAGATCTCAAGCTCAGGCGGAATATTTTTACATTTACGAACATTAATAACAAACTTTTTACATTTCCAGAAAAAATTACTTTCTTTTCCGGTATTGGCTAGGGTATCAATAAAATACGCAATCAAATCAGAACCAGAATGTGGAATCTGCGTTTCATATCGGGACAAAATGTTTTCACGAATCCAGAGTGAAAATTCTCGATTTTCTAAGAAAAACCTATTAATTTGCTGTCGCCTTACTGCTTCAGCCAGATCAGTCGTAAAAAAAGAATCCTTAAAAGCTTGAAGTCTCCAAGAATGTCCATCATAAATACGATTAACAGTTCCCAATCGAAAATCTTCTGGATTAACAATCGTTCCAATTGGGGCCTCAACATCCCAGAAACTCACTTTTGGTAAATTAACATCGACTTGATCAATTTGATCCATTTTTGCCTCCTTGGCAATTGTTGTCAACGAACGAATAAATAACATTATCATAATTATATACAAGTGTCAATATAGAGACTAAAATTACAAAAAAAAAGACACAAATGCCTTTTTAAGTTTAATAAATTAAATTAGAATTTTACTATATCAGTATCAAGTTGCAAATTGACTAATCGTTTATAAAGACCTTTCTTACGTACAAGTTGATTGTGTGTTCCTTGTTGGATAATTTTACCCTTATCAATAACCAAAATACGATCAACATTTTTAATAGTTGAAAGTCTATGGGCTATTATTATCGTTGTTCTATCTTTTATTACTTTATGAATAGCACTCTGAATCATTCGTTCAGATTCAGCATCAAGTGCACTGGTTGCTTCGTCTAAAATAAGAATTTTTGGATCAACTAAAATTGCTCGGGCAATACCAATTCTCTGACGTTGTCCACCAGACAATTTAACACCTCGCTCACCAACTAAAGTATTATATTTTTTCTTTAATTTCAAAATAAATTCTTCAGCATTGGCTATTCGGGCTGAGGCTTGAATTTTTCTGATCGAAGCTTTTGGTTTTCCATAAGCAATATTATTTTTTATTGTGTCATTAAAAATATCAATTTCCTGATCAACAATACCGAGCTGACTTCTGTAATTTCGCATATCAAGTTTTTCTATTGGTTCATCATCAATTAAAATAACACCCGAGCTAACATCATAATATCGGTATAGTAGTTTTGCTACTGTAGTTTTTCCACCGCCAGAAGATCCAACCAAAGCAACAACTTCCCCTGACTTAATTGTAAAATTTATATTTTTCAAAACTTTACCTTCGCCATAATCAAAATTTACATTTTTAAATTCTATTTTCCCAAGCAATGTTTTTTTGATGGCACCTTCAACTACTGTAACTTCACTATCTTTGTCTAAAACATTCAAAACTCTATTAATGGCAATTTTCGCATCCATTATATGATCAACTGTTCTAGTAAAGGAATATAAATAATAATAAGTTTGAACGCCTATACTCGTTAATAAAACTAAATCACCGGGGGTAATTTCACCTAAATAAGTCAAATAGCCTCCATATCCAAGCATAATAATGTTGCCCAAACCAATTAAATTTTCTCTAATAAAATTCAAACTAAAAACTACCTTAAAAAATTTACGAAACTTTTGGAAAATCACTCCCAAAAGAAGTTCTGTACGCTTTTTTTCATATTCCTCACGCGTATAAGCTTTGACAGTTTTTATATTATAAATTGCTTGACCAATCTGGCCGTAAACAGTTTCTTCTTTTTGCCTAATTTGCTTTCGCAAAGGATCAACTTTATAATTAGTTTTTATAGTTGTATATAAGAAAATTGGAATTATAACAAAAAAAGCGATCGATAATCGCCAATCAATGTATAACAAAAATATTGTGCTAAAAACTATTCGAATTATAGTCGGCACAAAACCCCAAAACATGTTCTCAAAAAAATAAATTAACTTATCAACTCCAGCTTGCAGTTTATTAAGTTTAGCTCCAGTATTTTCCTTTTCATGATAAGCTAATGACAAATCAAGATTTTTTTCAGTAATTAAACAAGTTAAATAGTTACCGATTTTTATTGAAGTGTTCACTAAAACAATATTAACAATAAAATTAAGTGAACTTTGAATTAAATATACAACAGCTAAAATTATTATAAGAATTAACAGTCGGCCTAACAATAAATCTTTTTCTGTATAAATAAAATTATCAATAACATCCTTAAAAATATATTCTCTTGCTAAGTTGGCTATTTCCACAAAACTTATAAGAAAAATTCCCAAAATAAAATACTTACGAAAATCTGATAATAAAACCCACAATTTTTTTACCAAAAAAATTAGGCTGTTTACAACATCTTTAATTGGACTTTTATTTTTCACAATTTTTATTTTTGTTTGATAATTTTGAATTCGCCCAATGGCAAATCTCCAAGCTTATAATTATTAAGCCTTACTCTATGAAGCCCTAAAACATCATAACCAAACTCAGCACACATTCTTCTAATTTGTCTGTTTATACCTTGTTTCAAAATTATAGTAAAAGCTTTTCTATCCAAGTATTTAACTTTACATGGCAAAGTCAAAACATCATCGAGCTGGACACCTTGTGCTAAATTATCCAGAAAATCATCGGTTACTTCTTTATTAACATCAACTTCATACTCTTTTTCCTTTTCGTATCTTGGATGAGTCAATTTCAAAGCTAAATCACCATCATTAGTAAGTAAAAGTAAACCAGAAGTATCTTTGTCTAATCGTCCGATTGGGTAAACTCGGTACGGCACATCAACTAAATCTAAAACATTTTTTTCACCCTTAAAAGTCCTTGTTGTTGAAACATAACCAACAGGCTTATTCAGCATAATTAATATTTTTTCTTTTTCAGTTTGAATGACTTTGTCATTGAACATAACTTCATCATTCTCAATGTCAACTTTTGTTGATAAATCCTGAACTTCTACTCCGTTTAATTTCACTTTCCCTTGTAATATAAGTTGCTCCGCACCTCGGCGAGAAGCAATTCCAGCATCAGCTAAAAATTTATTTATTCTTACTTGTGTCATAATTTTACTCTCCTTTGGCATTAAAGGAATTCTTTTTAGTTAAATCAGCCAAAGAAAGTTCTTTCGGCTCACTATCTTTTACCACACTTGAAGAATTTACGCTAGTTGTATTTTTACTATATGAACTAGCCTGAAATTTTCGATCTTTATCATTGCGCATTTTTTTGTCTAATTCACTTGAACCACTTTTGTTTTCCGATCGCCGACCACGTAAATTTTCTTCCATTGCTTGTTTGCGACGGTAATCTTTTAAGCAATCTTTGCAAAAAACTGGCCTTGAAGGATCAGGCTTAAAAGTAATTTTTGTTTTAACACCACAACTATCACATTTTACAACGTGTAAATCTTCTTCTTTTGGAGCTGGTCGATCTTCAGCTTCATCAGAACTTTCTTCTTTTTCAGTTGACTCTTTTTCATCATTATCTTCTTCTTTAAGAAGATCTCCTCTCATAACCGACAAAAAATCATGTTTTTTATCAACTACTCTGTTAATTCTTTTGGCAGCTAATTCGGCTTCTAGTTTTTCCAGCATTTCCTCTGTTTCAATTCCACTCCATCGGTTAATTTTATCTTCAACATCATCACGCGCTCGACCGTAACGCTCACGGGAAACCTTGATAATTTTTTCTGCACTTTGAGTTGCTTGAGATATTGGAGGTAAAGTATGAGCACTAAAAGGATCTGAAGCAACTCCATCAATCATCAGTTTTAAATAAACATTATATTTGGGTAAATTAACTAAATCCTCTTCAGTAAACTTAGGCGCATACTCTCGAACTAAAAATTCAGCATCAGAAGCTCCAACACGAAAAGTAATCATTGTACCAACGTTACCAAAAATTGCATCACGAACAACTGTATTGCCACCAATTTCCAATTGTCCAATATATTGATGCCCAATTGTTAAACACAAATGATATTTTCTAGCCTCAGATAAAATAGTTGCAAAAGATTCAGTTGCAAAGTTTTGAAATTCGTCAACATAAAGATAAAAGTCTTTTCGATCTTTTTCTGGTATATCTACACGGCTCATGGCAGCTAACTGGATTTTGGTAATAATCATCGCTCCAAGAAGAGCTGAAGCGTCTTCTCCAATTCTACCTTTGGATAAATTCATGATAAGAATTTTTCCTTCATCCATGATTTCGCGGATATTAAGAGTTGATTTTACTTGACCGACAATATTTCGAATCAAAGCAGTTGACAAAAACTGTCCGATTTTATTTTGGATAGGAGCAATCGCTTCCGTTAAAAATTTTTCATTATATCTAGCAAATTCATCAATCCAAAATGTTTTTACAACAGGGTCTTTAACTTTTGTTAAAACCTTTTTACGATATTCTTTATTAGTCAACATTCTATTTACACCAAGAAGTGTACTATCAGGATAATCTAACAAAGCTAAAATTGTATTACGCAAAATATACTCCAAACGAGGTCCCCAACTATCTGCCCAAATTTTCTTAAAAACCCCGACCAAGCCAGAAGCTACTAAATGTCGATATTTTGAATCTACCTTTTCCAATACATTAAAAGCAATTGGAAACTCAAGATCAGCTGGATTAAAATAAACAACATCATTAATTCGATGAGGTGGAATAGTATTAACTAAAAGTTCAGCAGAATCGCCGTGAGGATCAACCAAGCAAGCACCGCAACCATTCATAATATCTGAATAAACCATGTTTTCAATTAAAACTGATTTACCCACACCAGTTTTTCCGATAATATACATGTGTCGTCGGCGATCATCCATTTTTATGCCGAATTTTTTTTGTTGATTGCGAAAATTAGTGTACGCAAATGGGGTTATTTTTTCCATATTAATCTACAAAAGGCAAATTGCCTGGAGATGAATTTTCTGAATCATCTTCATTATTGTTATCTTCATCATTAATTTCTAATTTAAAATCTTGTTCAAAATTTTCTTTTTCTTGAATTGGCTCCTCTTCTTGATCTTTTTTCCTTTGTGCAGTTAAATCCTGAATTATAGCACTTTCTTTTTGAAGTTTGGCCAGCATTTGTTCTTTTCTCAGCTTATCACTTAATCCAGATTTATCTTTGGCAAATCTTTTTTCAAAATAATCATTATCATAATCAATCGCTAATACATTAGCTGGACTTTCATTTTCTTCACAGACAAAAGGCACATCTTCAGCCAGACCTTCTTGATCACTAACGGGTAATCCGATTGGTGCTCTAGATTTACGAGAATCAATTCTTTTGATAAGTGGGGCTTTAATTTCAATGTGTGGAAAATGGAAAATAGTTGCAATTTCTTCTACACTCATTAATTCTGGTCCATCACAAGTAGCAGCATTTCTATCTTTATAATTTGCTAAAATTGCATTTTGTCGTGAAGATAGTCTCTGTTTTTTAAAAGCTAATTTTGCTTGAGTTTTATTTGAACCAGGTTTAAATCCATTCAAAGCAGTAGAACCAAATTGTTTTATTGTTCCCATCATGCCCGCCACGCCAAGCCCTTTTTTAAAAACTTCTTTTTTACCAAAATAAACCAAACGATATTTGGCCATATAACAAACCTTACCGACTTTATTTACAATGCCATTGACTCGTAATTTATCGATCGGCGCTAATTGATCTAGCATCTTGACTTCCTTCTTATCAGGAGCAGCTGGTTCACCCATACCTAAAATTGGTTGTCCAATCAACTGTTCACCAAACAAATTCATTAATGTTAATGGAGCATCAAGAAGTGTATTTAGTTTACTTGGTTTACTTTTTTCAGCAATACCTAACAATTTATTTGTTTCTGCTACTCCAGCTTTGTGCCACCCAATATCAGCCGGGGCAATTAGTAATTGCAACCAAATTTGTTCACCTAACCCAATTGAGCTCATAACTTCTAAAATCGCTGCCATTGGGTCTTTGAATTCGCTATCCATTTCTTCCATAAACTCAATATATGTTCTAATTGGATAATAATCTTTATTTGTAAAAACCAAATCAGCACCCCAAATATTATATTCCTCGCTTGGAAATCTGACATTTATATCAGCGGTATAATCTTCTACTTCAGTAATTTCTGCTTCAGGATATTGTCCATAAACGGCAGCTTCAACTAGATTCCTAAACATTGATGGAGTTCTAATTATGTATTGAATAAAACCATCGATACTGACTAATTCTAAACTAAAACCTAATTGAAACTCACCCTTAAAAGTCTTCTCATGCCAATCAAGGGGCATATGGGCTCCAGCCATGGCAGTAAAAATATTTTCTACAGCTTTTGGTGTTTGTAAATTGTCCTTGGGAATATCAATAGCTAGAAATGTATAACTGATTTTTGAAGCCCAAATTCCTTGTCTCCAATAGACAAAATTATTCCAAGCACCCCAAAGAAAAACAACCAAAAACAAGGTCCAGCCACCATTAATAAAATAGTGCCAAACTATGACGTGCAAAGGCTGTGTACCCAAGTTATACACCCAGCTCCAATCAAAAGTTATTTCAAATGGTAACCAATCCATATCTTAAGTTAAAAGTTATAAAGTTAAAAAATAAAGTAAGCAATAAACGATATCGATAAATATAACAAAAATTGATTACTTTTGGTAATTTTGTATAAACTTCTTTGTCTAGGAATATTATACCACATTATTTAATTTTTAAAAAGAAAAAACCGAAGTTATACACTCCGATTTCTTCTATATTAAATAAGATTACTTGATAAGACCAAATTTTCCGTTTTCATCTTTTGTAAATTTATCTCTATTAATCAAAGTTAAATAAATTGTTGATTTATTAACCTGTCTTTGTCCTAAAACTTTTTCATAAATAGATTCCTTAGTTAAAGGTTCACCAGACTCAGACAAAATTTGATTAATTATTTCAGCCACAGTCCCAGTTGTATAGCCCCAATCTTTCAAAGCATACAAACCTCGACCGATCAAGACAAAACCATCATTAGCAATTAATTCATTATGTACAGTAGCAGCACAAATTTTCTTGTGATCAAAATTTGCTTGATTAATTTTATCTGCAATATCTCGGAAATGAAGTGGTTTTTTTATTCTTTGAAAAACTAAATTTATTTTATCACCTAATTTCTTTGGACTGATTGTTTCCCAGTTAGCTAGACCCCATTGGTCTAAAATATTTTTTTCAATTTTTGAAGTTGAATTCAAATATGTTTCTAAAAAAGAAGCAATATCAAGATTATGTTTAGTCGCCTGATCATTTAGAAATGAACTTAAATCATCGTTAAGATTTGATTTTGTCAAATCCAACATTTCTGTATGACCATACAATTTCTTTTCATTTTCTAAAGTTTGTTGTAATTGACTAATTAATTCTGCGACATTTTCAATATCAAAATCATTCAAAATCCAAATATTATGAAATGAATCATGATTATCTACTTTTGTTGTTGAGTCAAAAAGATTTTCCAAAACAAACAAAAATGCATTAGTATGTAAATTACCAAACTCATGGTTTGAACTAACAAAATCTTCAAGTAAATAATCTTCTCGAACTAAACCACCTTGTTGTTCAAGGTAAGTCAAATAGTCTTGTTCAATTTGGTTCAAGCTTGTAGCAAATTCTTGCCCTTTAGCAAATTCAACAAATTTTCTAACAGCTTCCTTTTCAATTTGTCGAACGCGCTCACGGGTAATATTGTAATTATCACCAATTTGCTTCAAGGTAGCTTTTTTTTGTAAATCGTTAGTTAAATAATAACGATTCTTTAAAACTTCCTGTTCGCGTTCTGACAATTTAGAAAGTAAGTTAGTAAACAGTTCTTGAAAACTGATTTTTTCATTTTCATTAATCATAACATTATAGTATAACCGACAAGCATATTATCAGTTATTGTAATTATTATTAAATAATATATTCTAGCCAAGGCTTAAATTAGTCAAAAAACTTGAACAGGTTTATTTCAGCCCATTAAGACTATATTATTTATTCCCTATATGATAACATATAATATTTTTCTTGTCAAGAACATTTTGAATTTTTACCTTATTTTACACAATATATACTATACAATCAGTCAAAAATATTGTCAAGTTAAATCAATTATTGTACAGATTGTCAAGATTGTTGAATTACTTTATCGCATTTTTATAATTATGTCAAGAAGTTGCAAAATAATAAAAAAATAAAAAACCGCTCATAATAGTATGATGCGGTTATATTTTGTTTAACGATCAAGGTAACAAAAATTTAATTCTCACTGAATCATCATAATCCTTAACCTTTAACACCTTAAATGCAAATTCATGGCCTGGATTTTCTAAACTTTCAACCATTCTATCAAGCCATATACAACTATCAACCATAAGCATTTCCATGCTTTCTACCTCTCTCCATGAACAATTTGCTTCTGCGTAAGCATAACGAAGTTCATCCAAACCAACCAATATTGCTCCTCCACAAAAATGAACTTCAAAATATACTTCGAGATTTTTTGCACTCTCCATCAATTCTTCAATAAACTGAAAAACCTGTTGCTTTCGCTCTCGTCTTTCTGCTGCTTTTTCCCTTAAGTCTGCCACCAATAAATCTGCGTGCACCCGACTTTCTTTAAGCATCTTTTCAAAAGTGTCTTGATCTGCCATTGATACCTCCTAAACACTATGTTATTAGTAAAAAATTATCATGCTAATGTTTTTGATAATGAACTATACAGGAAATGTAAATTGGATCTCACTATCCATAGACGAACACACTTTACACTCAAATGCCTTACCTTCTTTTTCAAGATGAAAAACCATTTTCTCAATGACCAAACGATTAATCCTGCTATAAAAGTCCGTTGGACGAGCAGTAGCTTGCCACCAAAAGCAAGTTTTCGATGAAATAGCTTCCGAAAAGCAGTTATCTCCAATTAAAATTACCCCTCCAGTAAAATGCACCTCAATATGTTTCTGATTCTTTTCAGTACTAACCATTAAAGCATTAATCCACTCAATCACTTTAAGTTCACGCTCAGTTTTCTTTGTTAGCATTGTTGAACCAAGCAGTACTTCCGCAACTTTCGTACTGTCATCTAGCATCTTTTCAAAATTCTCACTTATTGGCATGATTTGCCTCCTTGTTATTTTCAATGAACAACTGCCTGAACAATAGGTAAACATAACACAATAAATTATTTTGTCAATGTTTAGTAAAAGTAACTTTCTACAAAAAACGCTCGATTGCTCGAGCGTTATATTTAACTAATTCAAATACTAAATTCAAATTACTTTTTCCAATGCTTTTCAAAAATAACTAAAAGTGGACTAGCCAAGAATATTGAACTATAAGTACCAAACACAATACCAATAATCAAAGCAAAGACAAAAAATTGAATTGAAGCTCCACCAAAAAAGAAAACCATAAGTAGGACGAGCAAAGTCGTTAAGGAAGTATTAATTGAACGAGTCAATGTTTCATTAACACTTCGATTTACAACACTTTCAAAATCAGTTTTCACTAATCGACCAAGATTTTCTCTAATTCTATCAAACACCACAATAGTATCATTAACTGAATAACCAAGAATAGTTAACAAGGCGGCGACAAAAGGAAGTCCGACTTCAACACTCATAAACCTGCCCAAAACAGCAAAAACACCCAAAGTTATAACAATATCATGAACAAGAGCAATAATTGCAATAATTCCATATTTCCATGATTTAATTGGGAAAGAAACCTTTCGGAATGCCCAAGCAACATAAAAAACAATGGCAATTATAACTAAAAGTATGGCGTAAATTGCTTTACTTTTTAATTCTTGTCCGATGGATGGACCAATAGATTCAAATCTTTCTTCATGAACATTATCAGGATATAGTTCCATCATTTTATCAACTATTTGTTGATGAGTAGCTTCTTCAACATCTTGAAAACGAATCAAAGAACTATTCTCACCAGTAGATTGAACAACAACGTCACCTTCAATTCCAAGTTCAGAAATAATACTGACAATTTCCTGAGCTTGAGGTCTATCATTCTTGAAACTGACTTCCAGCAAACTACCTCCAGTAAAATCAATTCCTAGATTTAACCCCCATAATAATAGAAAGATTAAACTCAGTGAAACGAAAATACTTGAAAGAATAAACGAAATTTTTCGATTTTGAATTATTTTATACATAACGATAATTAGTTTACTGGTTTACTGGTTTACTAGCACTTTAGTAACCGTAATCAATAAACTATAAATTTATTGTTTTTAATAATTTTGTTATTTGCTTGCCTACAATTGTACATTCTTCATGAAGTTTTAAATAATCATTGTGAGAAATTACCTTCAAAGAAATCAAGACATCCAGATTAAACAAAACTTCGTCGTTTGAACCTAACGCGGTTCTTAAAAAATTTGCAACATCCCTTGCTGATTTTTTTCTACTATAACCCTCACAAATATTTGATGGGACTGAACGAGCTGCTCTACGCACATCTTGACCAACATCATACTGTAGATAATGTGGTAAATCTTTTGTAAAAGAATAAACGCTCAACATATTACTAAAAGATCTTTGATACACATCCAAATCCCTGTAAATCGCCATATATAATTCTCAACAAACTAGTTAACCCTGAACCAGAGACTTCGTCACGATTTAGGGCAAGCCAGTAAACCAATTAACTAGTAAACCATTTTATTTATCTGATTTCTTTTTTACTCCAAAAAGCCACAATCTTTTTTCCATTTTCTTTGGATTTACAAAAAGATATAAGAACTGTCTAGTTACAACCACAGCTGAGAACATACTTAGAATCACACCAATACCTAGAGTAATAGCAAAACCCTTAATCATACTTGTACCAAACCAAGCTAAAATAAAGCAAGTAATCAAAGTTGAAACATTACCATCTCGAATTGAACTCCAAGCACGTTTAAACCCTTCATCAATAGCTGAACCTAATGGCTTGCCTGCACGCAACTCTTCTTTTAATCTTTCAAAAATTAAAACATTTGCATCAACGGCCATACCAATAGACAAGATAAAACCAGCAATACCTGCTAAAGTAAGTGTAACTGGAATAATTTTAAAAATAAACAAAACTGTTATTCCATAAATACCCAGCGCTAAAATCGCCAAAACTCCTGGTAATCGGTAATATAATAACATAAATAAAATCACAAGAAATAAACCAATCATGCCAGCAAATAAACTTTTTTGTAGTGAATCAGCACCTAAGCTTGCTCCAACAGTTTGCTGACTAACAAGTGTAATTGGCACTGGTAAAGCTCCAGCATTTAATCTTTGAGCTAAAAGTTTAGCTTCAGCAATATCAAAATCACCAGATATAACTGCTCCACCACCAGTAATTTTTTCATTTACTCGTGGAATACTAATCGGTTCACCATCAAGATATATAGCAACTAATTTATTAACATTTCTTTCTGTAATATCAGCGAACAAAGCTTCTCCATCTTTGTCAAATTCTAAAGCAACTGAAGGAATATTTGTGTGCTGATCAAATTGAACACTGGCAGATTTAAGTTGTTTACCAGTAAGCTCAGTATTTATCCAATCATCTTGTGGAGGTAAAATATCTTGGGCTGTCATTTTTGCAATTGGAATTTGAGCAACATCATATTGGATAATTGGTTTTTCATCAGTTTTGTAAATTAAATGATAACCAAATTGAGTTTCTACAACATCAGAGATTGCACCAACCTGCATTTCATAAACTGCTTTATCAAACTCAGGCACCATTTGTCCGGCTGAAAACCAACCTAAATCTCCACCAGTTGGTCCAGTTGGACCAGTTGAACTATCCTTGGCTAATTGAGCAAAATTCTTTGGAGTAGCTTTTTCTTTTAAGTCATTAATCTTTTGTAAAGCTTCTTCTTTTGTATATTCAGCTGTACAATTATCTGCTCCTTGATAGCAAATTAAAATGTGACTAGCCCGAACATCTGAACCAGTTTCTTTCTTATCATTAACTTTCAAAATATAATAACCATTTTCGTTTTCAATCAATTTATTATAAATTTTTCCTGGTTCTACTTGGTCTGCATATTCATATAAATAATCATAAGCATCCCCTGCTTCTACCCAACCAAGCTCCCCTGCTTTATCAAGATTGACTTTTAATGCTCCATTGATTGGATTAATTTCCACACCACCTTCATATTGAGAAGCGACTTCTAAAAAATCCTGACCTGCCAAAACGTCTTTTAAGGCTTGGTCAGCTTTTTGTTTTGCTTCCTTATTTGTATCATTCAAAAGTTTTACTTCATCAGCAGTTAAATCTCTTGCTGGAATATTATTTTCTTCTTTAAATTGCAAAAGTGGAGTTTCACCAATCATAGCAATTGCCTCTTTAACATCACTAATACCTGCCAATTCCACAATTACTCTCCATTTTTCATTTGATTTATTAACTTGAACAATTGGTTCAGAAACACCAAAAGCATTAACTCTGCGTTCAATTACATCACGAACACCTTCTAATGATGAAGATTTGTCAGCAGATTCAACTAGTGAAGTATCAGCTTCATAAACTAAATGAGTCCCGCCTTGTAGATCCAATCCCAAGTGAAAAGGGACATTTACAAAATGATTTAACTCAGTACCAGCTTTAGCATTAATGAAATCAACAGATTTATCATAAATAACTGGCGCATCAAATAATAATAGTACAAAGGCAAACACGAAAATCGCAATTACTGCAATGCGAACTTTTGTCATTTTTTTAAGTTTTTTCAGCATAAACAAAAAGTATATTTGGGTTTAGAAGATAACAGTTTTGGTTAACTTTTTGAACCCTTTTAATCTCAATTTACTAAACGTTATGATTATAACAGATATAAAAATATTTGCTAGTATTTTACCTCAAGCTGAACTAATTTGCAATATTTTTTTGCTAAATTATGCACAAGTATGTCTAGTTAACCATAAGGGGTAACACTTTGATAAAATAAGGGTAACAAGGTTA
>CAYSUN010000025.1:0-17756 GCA_964434235.1 uncultured Gammaproteobacteria bacterium
CTTTATTCCAACTACTTTATTTGTTGATTTACTGTCCAAAGTTGTTGGATAGCCTGTTTATGTAAAATTAGGTGAATTAGTTTAATTGTTATTAAGTACGCTAAGTCCTCTAATTACTCTAATTGTTCTAATTAATTTCTAATAACTAATTTCAAAATAAGAAAATTTAAGCATTGGGATTTTGCAGTTTGTTTTTTAGAATAATTAGTATAATTAGGTGAATTAGGTTAATTAAAAATAATTAGTATAATTAAAATTTATGTCTCACGTAGGATTTATCAACTTGGCTTATAAGCCAAAGTTCGACAAAGAATTGATTGCCACTTTTTACATGGAACCAAATTGCGCATTTAACGAAGCTGCTGAAGCAGTAGCTGGTGAAAGTTCAATTGGATCTTGGACTGATCTTTCAACTCTTAAACAAGCAGTTGCTAATAAATTAAAAGCAACAGTTTTTTATTTGAATCAAAAGCAAAACATCATAAAGATTGCTTATCCAATAGATTTATTCGAACTTGGCAGTATTCCGCAATTTATGTCCAGCATTGGAGGAAATATTTATTCAATGAAAGCTGTAAAAAATTTACGATTGCTTGATGTTGAGTTTCCTACGAAATATATTAAAAGTTTCCAAGGTCCGGCTTTTGGTATTGATGGTATTCGTAAGATATTAAAAAATAAAGATCGAATTATCCTTGGTAGTATTATTAAACCTAAAGTTGGGTTAACTGCTGCTGAGCATGCCAAAGTTGCTTATACAGTTTGGCGCAATGGAATTGATTTAGTCAAAGATGATGAAAATTTAACGGACATGACTTTTAATCACTTTGATGAAAGAGTAAAAAGAACTTTGGCCATGCGTGATAAAGTAGAAAAAGAAACTGGTCAAATTAAAATTTATGCTTGTAATGTTACCGCTACTCCAGATGAAATGCTTCGCCGAGCTAAGCTAGTTAAAAAATTTGGCGGACGTTGCGTTATGGTGGATATTGTTTCAGTTGGTTTAGATAATGTGCAATATTTAAGAAAACAAAATTTAGGTTTGATTATTCATGGGCATCGCGCTGGACATTCAATGTTTACGCGTAATCCAAGGCACGGAATGACTATGTTGATGGTTTCTAAATTAGCCAGATTAGCTGGGATTGATCAGTTGCATACAGGCACAGTTGTTGGTAAAATGGAAGGTAGTGCTAATGAAGTTTTAACTGTCAATGAACTACTTCGAGAGGATTGGCATGAATTTAATTCACTGAAAGAAGATTGGTCCACAATTAAACCAGTGATGCCAATTGCTTCAGGTGGAATGCATCCTGCGCTTTTACCAAAGTTAGTAGAAATTCTTGGTACTGACTTAATCGCAAATTTTGGTGGCGGGGTTCATGGTCACAAAGATGGAACTGCTTCAGGTTCAAAAGCTTGCCGTCAAGCTGCAGAAGCGATTGCTCGGGGGATAAAATTGGAAGATTATGCCAGAACTAATTCAGAACTAAAAACTGCTTTAGAACAATGGGGTGGCGTAAAATATAAATATCAAAGATAATGGATTTTTAAATAATTACAAATTTATAAATATAAGTTACAAGTTTCAAATAATAAGTTTCAAGATTGTTCTTGATTTCTTGTTTTCTTGATTTCTTGTTTCTTTGATACTATGCCTTATTTAAAAACAAAAAATTTAGACATTGAAACTGGCAGTGGACTTATTGTCCTAATGAATGAAACCGAAGCGGAAAATTTTGGAATTCATCCTGGTGATAAAGTTTCTTTGATTTGGTCACCAAAAATGAGAATCACAGCTTCTGTTGATGTAACAGACAAATTTGTAAAACCTAGCGAGGTTGGACTATTTGAAGATATTTGGCAAAAAAGGGGAGTAAAAGATAATGAAATCGCTAAATTGGTGGTAGAATCAAGACCAATGTCAATTGAAACTATTCGCAAAAAAATGAAAGGTAAACCTGTTAATTACGAAGAAACTTATGCTTTAATCAAAGACATAGCAGATGGAAAATTAAGCGAAATAATGACAACTTATTATGCTGCTACCAGTTTTATTAAACCATATACTACTCAGGAGCTATATTATGTAGCCAAAGCTATGGCAGAAACTGGCGAACAGTTTAATTTAAAACAGAAAGTGGTAGATAAACATTCAGTCGGCGGTTTAGCTGGTAATCGGACGACTCCAATTATTGTGGCTATAATTGCTTCACTTGGTATTACAATTCCTAAAACTTCTTCGAGAGCTATAACTTCACCAGCCGGCACTGCCGATACAATGGAAGTTTTATGCAATGTTAGTTTTACCATGGAAGAAATAAAAAAGATCATTAAAAAAACAAATGCTTGTTTAGTTTGGGGTGGCGGTTTACGCATGGCGCCTGCTGATGATAAGATTATTAAAGTTTCTAGACCGTTGGCACTTGAAGCATACGATAAAATGATTGTTAGTATTATGGCTAAAAAAGTTGCAACAGGCGTTGATTATTTAGTTTTAGATATACCAGTTGGGCTATCATGTAAGGTCCCAGATATGAAACATGCCAATGAAATTGAAAGAAAATTTAAAGCTTTAGCTAAGAAATTTAACATGAAAGTAGCTGTCGTAAAGACACCAGCGCATCAACCAGTTGGTTATGGCATTGGCCCTGCCTTAGAAGCAAGAGATATTTTAAGAATTTTTCAAAAGCATAAATTCAGACCATTGGATCTTGAAAATAAATCATGCAAGTTGGCTGGTATTTTACTTGAAATGAAAAAATATTGTAAGAAAGGACAAGGTTTTGGAATTGCCAAAGAACAAATTAAAAATGGACAAGCTTGGAAAAAATTTAATCAAATTATCGTTGCTCAAGGTGGTAAAAATAATTTAGATTCTGAAGAAGTTATGCATGAAGTTTTGCGTCATGAGTTTCATGCTCACAAAGATGGCAAAATATCTTTTGTTGACAATAAGGCTATAAATGAAGTTTGCATGAACCTTGGTGCACCTATTGATAAATATGCAGGAATTCATACACATGTTAGATATGGTGAGAAAGTTAAAAAAGGTCAAAAGCTTTATACTATGTATGCCAGTAATGAAGAAAGACTTAAACTGGGAATCCTAGAATCAAAAAACAGCATTATTTATGTGATTAAGTAATTTGACTGAGGTGTTAAAATTTGTTAATCTTTACTAATAAATTAATAATAAAAAATATTTCTATGGAAGAAAACAATCCAAAGCAAAAAGTGAATTCAAAAACAAATTTTTTACTCGGTTTCTTTGCCGGGATGGCCATTTTGTCAGTAGTTGCTTTTTTTATCTTGTTAGTCGTAGTTTTTAGTAATAGACAAGAAGTTGATTTAGCTGCTAAAGCTGCAGAAGTTAATGATCAACCACAAGAGGAAATGCAATTAAATCCAGTTGAACCGATTAAAGATGGAGAATACGTTTACGGAAATAAAAATGCTAATATTCAAATTATTGAATATACAGATTTTGAATGTCCATTTTGTAGTAGACACTATGAAACAATGAAACAAATTGAAGAAGAATATAAAGATGATGTTGCTATTGTTGTAAGACATTTTCCATTATCCTTCCATCCTGAAGCACAAAAAGCTGCTGAAGCTGTAGAATGTGCTGGTGAACAAGGTAAATTTTGGGAAATGTATACTGTTGCGTTTGAAGCCAATTTAGCTGGAAATATGGGAGTTGACACTTGGAAAGCGGGTGCAAAAAAGATGGGATTGAATACTTCAAAGTTTAATAGTTGTTTGGATGATGGAAAGTATGCTCAAAAAGTTGCTGATGATCAGGCTAGTGGAGCTGATGCTGGTGTAACAGGAACCCCTGCAACATTTATTAACGGAGAATTAATCAGTGGGGCTTTACCTGTTGAGAATTTTGAACAAATTATTGATTCACTTCTATAAAGTAAGCAAAAAAAGACCGCTCCGATTTTATCGGGCGGTTTTTTGTGTCTTATGAAAGAATCCACTTAATCATCGTTTCAATGGCAGACATCAGTTTAGCACTTTGTCCATAGCGATGATTGATAATGAGAATTTCTTTCTGGTCAAAATGCAACCACCAATCATTAGCTCGGTCCAGTTGCCATTTTTTACTTTCTGGGATCCAAATGGGCATTTCATTGTTATCGTCAACTAGTTGGGAAATTCTTTTTGCTAAATAAGCAACATCTGCTTCACTTTTCAAGGAGTTTCTTTCTGTGGGACTAAGAATAATCTCAATACGTTTTTGAAGATTTTCAGTTTCCATTTTTTCTCCAGTTTAGTTGGCCTCGTTGAAGTAGTATTATAGGTGAGAATGATTTATTTGTCAATGGTTGGTTAATACGCTTTTTGGCGAAATCTGCGGTTGTAAATTTCGCTTAACTTAGCAATGGTCTTGGGAGATATTTGGTTGATCAAACTGAGCATGGCAAAGGGCAAACTAGTTAGAAGTACAATATTACTAATTATTAGAAAAACAGTATAAACTTCACCAAATATTAGTAATGCTAAAAGTTGAATTGCAAAGCTTGATTTTTCTATGTTCGTTTTGTATTTACCAGGTTTGATGGCCATTAAAGACGATTCTAAATCCATTGATTTTGATTCTTTAACCTTAAATATTCTAATGCCAGTCAAAGCTACAGCAATCGATATAACCGTGATGGAAACTATTGGTAATAATGAGTTCCAGAAATAAACAATAAAAGAAATTGTAAATATCTTATCAGCTAAAGGATCAAGAAATGCGCCAACTCTGCTTTGGGCATTAAATTTTCTAGCCAGCCAGCCGTCTAGGCCATCAATAATCCAAGACAATGTATATAAAACTATAGCAATGAAAAAATATTTTAGATAGCAAAATTTAATAATAAAAGGTATTAAAGCAACTCCTAGAATTGTCACAAGACAGGGGATCAAACCTTTTCTAAAATCAGCTATGAATTGTGTCCATGTCATGTCTGAGCTCCTTATTGTGTAATGAACAAAAGTTACTAATCTATTCTACCTTAAGTATTATTTATGTCAATATTGAAATTTATTATTTTTTTTGTTAGAATACAAATATCGTTTAGATAAATTTGGAGGGTTCGCCTAGTGGTCTATGGCGCACGCTTGGAAAGCGTGTTGAGCGCAAGTTCTCGAGGGTTCAAATCCCTCACCCTCCGCCACGTCCCTTTTGGGACTTTTTTTGAAATTTATAGTAGTTTTAACTTGAATTTGATAAAATATATATTGAAAACAATTATAAAAAATGCGCTAAATCTGAGTTTAGATTTAGCGCGGGTTTGGACTGGTCATGAGGGGACCTCCGATTAAGCAACATTGAAAATCCTTGTTTGTCGAATCATTGATACTGCTTGTTTTCTGCCACCAAATTTTTTTGACATGTAAGCAATCAAGACTGCAGATGCAACTTTTTTTCCGTGTTTTTCGCAAATTTTGTCAAAAGCCTCAATCCCAAGCTGTTCATAAAGATCAAACAGGGTTAATAAGGTTGTTAATTCTTTTTCATTCAATTTCTTTTCTGCCTTTTGTTTGTTTGGCATTCAAATCTCCTAAAAATGTTTGGCGATTGTTAACCTCCCTTGTTGCTTGTTATACTCTTTCAATTTAATTATTCCATATATTACCGAAAATTTCAAATATTGTCAAGGTTATGTTAATAAAAACAAAATTATATTTTATTCCAAGATTATTAGGTATTTTGCTATCCTTATTTTTAATAATTTTTGCTTTTTCTAATTTATCGCTTGATGAAGGTTGGTGGAAATTAATAAGCGGTTTTGTGGTGCGTTTAGCACCAAGTATCATAACTTTAGGACTTTTGTTTTTAGCTCATTTTTTCGCTATCTTTGGTGGATTTATGTATGTTATGATTGGTATTTCCTACATTTATCAAGTTGGTTTGGATCGTCCATTATCTTGGTATTTGGTTATTCCGATTCCATTTTTTATTATTGGAACACTTTTTATTGTTGAAAGATTTATGCAGGCAAGCGTTGAGTTTGTTGATGTTGTACATAAAGATGGAACTTTAGCTGGACAAATGCGGACAAAGAAAACTGTACATTCGCAAGGTCTTTGGCATAGAACTGTTTATGTTTGGATATATAATTCAGCTGGAAATATTTTATTACAAAAAAGATCAGAACTTGATGAAAGACATGCAGGTGCTTGGGATGTATCCGTGGCTGGACATGTAAAATCTGGTGAAACTTATGAACAGGCAGCTGTTCGGGAAATTAAAGAAGAAATTGGTTTGAAAATTAAAATTAAGCAACTTCAACCAACTAAAAGTTTTTCAAGAGTTAAGGAACGACCAAAAGATAAATATTTTAATAAAGAATTAGTTCAAGAATATATTTTAAAATGTGACCATGTAGATTTTAAAATTAGAAAAAGAGAAGTCCAAAAAGTTGAATTTGTTTCATCTGCACAACTTGAAGAAATGCTAAGGGATAAAAATAAAATTTTTGTTCAGCATGGAGAAAATTATTATCAAACTGTGCTTGAATTAATAAAAAACAATAAATAATTTAAAATAATAAAGACCAATTCAGTTTTGAATAGGTCTTTTGTTTTCCTAGTTAAATTTCATTTGTGAATTTATTTCATGTTTAACTTAATCTGCTTGAAGGTTCATCTTCACCAAAAAGACATTTGCATAAAATAATGGGCATATAAATATCTATGGCTGAACGAGAGGTGTTTATTATATTGAATTGCATCATCTTAAGCCCAACCGGAGTTCTTTGCCAGGCCAAGAGTTGTTCGATTTCTTGATCTGAAAAATTATCCATGTAAATAGGAATAATTGTCTCAAACAAAGCATTCATTATTTCTTGTTCTTTGGTAACCGCAGATTCTTTGATTCTGGCTATATCACTCGGGTTAAGTTGGTCTATGTCAGAAAGTGTTTTGTTTAATAAAGCTTGAAATTTATCCTTTAATTCTTCGCCATGTAATTCTAATAGTAGATTTTTTACTTTTTCTTTACTGGCCATGATTTTTTCTCCTTGCAATAATACCTATAATAATTAAACCAAATAATACAATCAGCCCCATTTCATTTCTAAACAACAAATCCAGCAAAGTTGCTACTATGTAGATACTGCAAATAGCAATCCACCGACACTTAGATATTCGCGGCTCCTTTGTTAATGATTTTTAATTCTCAGCAATATGAGCCGTGGTGATAGCACCTATTACTACAACTATAATTGTTATTAGAGAACCATGGAAGCCAGAAATGACTGCAACTGCGGCCCAGATTCCGAAAATAGCAATTCCTTTTCCGATTGACATTTAAGTCTCCTTTGGTGGTTGAATTTCAATGAACTGATAGAAAATTATAAATTATTTTCTAGTTTTTGTCAATGGTTTTACGAAATGCTATAAATTTAGTATAATCGAACTGTAAATTAGTTTATATTTAAATACAAAAACAAAATATGGAATTTTATCATTTAACAAAAAATGAAGTTTTTAAGGTTATTGATTCATCTGAAAAAGGTTTAACTAGCAAACAATCAAATGAAAGATTAAGTAAATTTGGGAGAAATGAACTACAAGAAAAGTCCAATTGTTCAAGATTAAAAATTTTCATTCAACAATTCCATAGTTTTATAGTTTATATTTTGATTAGTGCTTTTTTGATTTCTCTTGTTTTGAATGAATATTTAGATGCTTCAGTGATTGGTGCTATTATTATTCTTAATGCACTTCTCGGTTTTGTACAAGAATACAAAGCAGAAAAAGCGATTGAAGCTTTGCAAAAATTGGCAACGCCACTAACTATTGTTCTTCGAGATGGTCTTAAACAAGAAGTTGATTCTCGAAATTTAGTAATTGGAGATGTTGTGTTTCTTGAAGCTGGTACAAAAATTCCAGCTGATTGTTATTTGATTAGAGCGGTGGAGTTGCAAGTTGATGAATCAACTTTAACTGGTGAAAGTGTTCCAGTAAACAAAAAAGTTTTACAAATTGAAAAAGATAAAGGTTTAAATGAACGAATCAATACTTTGTACGCTTCTACGACTATTACAACAGGAAAAGCTATGGCTGTGGTTGTGAAAATTGGCATGCAAACAGAAATTGGTAAAATTGCTGGCATAATTCAAAGAAGCAAAGAAGGTGATACTCCGTTACAAAGAAAACTTAGTAAGTTTGGAATGAAATTAGGTTTATTGGTCTTAATCCTTTGTACTTTCATTTTTATTGCAGGTTATCTTACTGGTCAAGAAATTTTTGAAATGCTTTTAGTTTCAATTTCTTTGGCAGTTGCAGCGATCCCTGAAGGTTTGCCGGCTGTGGTAACGATTAGTTTAGCAATCGGTGTTCAAAGAATGATAAGAAAAAATGTTTTGATAAGAAAATTATCAGCAGTTGAAACATTAGGTAGTACGACAGTTATTTGTACAGACAAAACTGGCACGTTAACTAGAAATGAAATGACTGTACAAAAAATTTATTTAAATGATTTTGAAGTGGATGTGACTGGTAGCGGTTATGATTTAGTTGGAGAATTCCAATCACAAGGTGAACTTGTTCAGATTAAAAAATTACAAGAAATTATTAAAGTTGGTGTTTTGTGTAATGACGCAGAGTTAATTGGGCAACATTTTATGGGTGATCCTACTGATATTGCTTTATTAGTTGTAGGAAAAAAGTCAGGTATATATCCAACTTATGAAAGAGTAGAAGAAAAACCATTTACTTCAGAAACAAGATTTATGAGTGTTTGGAATATGGTTGCAGGGAAAAAGATTTTGTATCTTAAGGGTGCGCCGGAAATTGTCATGGGAAAATGTCAGAAAATAATGACTTCAACTGGGCTTGTAGCTTTTACTGAAAAACAAAAAAACATTTTCTTTGCAAAAAATGAGAAGTTTGCTGAAAAAGCTTTACGCGTACTTGGTTTTGCTTATAGTGAAACAGGTGAGGAAAAAGATTTAGTTTTCCTTGGCTTAATGGGCATGATTGATCCGCCAAGAAGTGATGTTAAGGAATCAATTTTACAATGCCGAGAAGCTGGTATTCGAGTGGTTATGATTACTGGCGATCATAAATTAACCGCCGAAGCAATTGGAGCCAAGGTCGGAATTTGGGGTAAATCAATTACTGGTGATGAGCTAGACAAGATGAGTAATTCTGAATTCAATAAAGTACTCCGAGACACTAATATTTACGCTAGAGTAAGTCCGGCTCATAAAGTTAAAATTCTAGAAGCGTATCAACGAAAAAATAACATAGTGGCCATGACTGGCGATGGAGTTAATGATGCGCCAGCTATTAAAAGAGCTGATATTGGTATTGCTGTAAATACAAGCTCTGATGTTACCAAGCAAGCAGCTGATATGATTTTGACTGATAATCATTTTAGGTCTATTGTTAGTGCAATAGAAGAAGGACGACATATTTTTCAAAATATTAGGAAGTTTATTAAATATTTACTCAGTTGTAATTTAAGTGAAGTTTTAGTGGTTTTTATTGGAGTCGTTGCCGGAATTGGGACACCTTTGATTGCTGTGCAAATTTTATGGATGAATTTGATAACTGACGGTTTACCAGCTTTAGCTTTGAGTTTAGAACCAGCCGGAAAAAGAGTAATGAAAAAATTACCAAGAAATCCAAAAGAATCAATTCTAAATTATTCAACTGTTTTTGAGATGTTATTTCTTAGCGCTGTTATGACCGCAATAACTTTATTTTTGTTTAATGCTTATAAGGGAAATTTGGTTTATGCGAGTACTGTTGCTTTTACTGCTTTAGTCTTTTTGCAATTATTTAATAGTTTGAACTGTCGTTCAACTTTATCTTTATTTAAAATTAAATTTTGGGGTAATCCAAAATTATTACTAGCTATTGTTTTTTCTTTTTTACTTCAATTAGTCGTAATTTATTCACCAATTAGAATTTTCTTAAAATCAGATCAGTTACTATTAAAAGATTTAGTCATAGTTTTAGGTTTTACTCTTTTAATTATTGTTGCTTCTGAAATTTATAAATTTATAAAAAACTATAAAAAAAATTAATATGAAATTCAAGTTTCCATATAAAGGACATTCAGCTCGAGAGTTAGTTAGAACTTGTGGTTATGGCGAATGGCAAGATCATGAGCATGACAAGCTTAGTTATACGCGTAAGCTTGGAGGGGGAAATTATCCTCGGTTTCATATTTATATTGATGAATTTGAAAATTATTTTGAAGTTAATTTGCATTTAGACCAAAAGCAAGCCTCATACATAAAAGGAAAAGCTCATTCTGGTGAATATGATGGCGATCAAGTCGAAGCAGAAGCCCAGAGAATTACGAGTATCATTGCCAGGGGGTTTGGCATGTAACAAAAAACTCACCTGAGAGCGAGTTTTTAATGATCAATTTTATTTTTACTTTTTGTCTAATTTTTTCTTGATTGAAGCTAATTCTAAAAGAATTTTTTCAACATCTCGGCTGGTTTTTCGGTCTACTAAGTAATCAAATCTTTGGCTTAAGCGATCTCTCTCAGCTTGGCGATTGTTACTCATTAGAATTACTGGAGCTTGAAGTGCAGCTAAACAAGAAAGTGTTAAATTTAAAATTATAAATGGCCATGGATCCCAACGAACTTGCCAAGCAACTAAATTTAGTCCCACCCAGATAGCAATATAAGTTAGAACAAGAATTATAAATGTCCAACTGCCACATGTTCTAGTAACAATGTCAGCTGCTCGTTGTCTAAATGTTCTGTGTTCTTTTGGCAAAATCGGTAATTCGTTTTTTGTTGTAACGCCACAATTTTTTAAATCAGAAAATTTATTAGGAATTTGTACTTGCTTTTTGATCATAAGTTTATTAATGTATTAGATGTGTAAATTATAACATAAAAATAAAAAATAAAGAAAACATAAAAACAAGAAAACAAGAAAAAGAAAGATCCAAGTAACAAGAAAAATTTAATACTTAAGCACCACGAAGTGGTCACGTTGTGACAAGACATAGAGCATAGAACATAAAGCATAGAGCAACTACTTAAGCTAGTTTATTGCTTACTGTTTAACATTTAATATTTAACGTTTATATTCATTTACTTAATACTTACTTTTTCTTATTAATATGTCCGATCACGTTGAAGAAATAAAACAGAAATTAGATATCGTCAATGTAATTGGCGAATATTTAGAATTGAAAAGAGCTGGTAATAGTTTTAAAGCTAAGTGCCCTTTTCATAATGAAAAAACACCTTCTTTTAATGTTTCGCCAGACAGACAAATTTTTCATTGTTTTGGTTGTGGTGAAGGTGGTGATATGTTTACTTTTGTACAAAAGATTGAAGGGATTGAATTTCCTGAAGCTTTGCGTATACTGGCGCAAAAAGCTGGTGTGGAAATTGAAAAATTCGACCCAAGAATTACTAGCGAAAAAAATAGACTTGGAGAAATTTGTGAAAGCACAACAAATCTTTGGCAAGCTATACTTAATCAGCCAGAAGGCAAATCAGCGAAAGAATATATTATAAATAGAAAATTATCAGAAGAAACAGTAACAAATTTTAGAATTGGTTATTCGCCAGACAGTTGGGATTTTACCTTAAAAAAATTATTACAAGAAAAATATTCAGAGCATGAAATTTTTACAGCTGGAATAACTGTAAAAAAAGAAAAAGGAACTGGTTATTATGATCGATTCCGCGATAGAGTTATATTTCCTATCCAAGATGTTCATGGCTATGTAGTTGGTTTTACTGGTCGAGCACTTAATTCTGAAGTTCAAGCAAAGTATATAAACACACCAGAAGGTCCAATCTATCACAAAGGCAGAATATTGTATGGTTTAGACAAAGCAAAGCAAGCTATTCGTAAAGCTGATTATGCGATTGTTGTCGAAGGTAATATGGACGTAATAACAGCTCATCAAGCTGGTTATAAAAATGTGGTTGCGTGTTCTGGCACAGCTTTGACCAAAGAACAAATTCAATTAGTAAAAAGATATTCAAACAATGTAGCTTTATGTTTTGATTCAGACGAAGCAGGACAAACAGCTTCTAAGAGAAGTATTGATTTACTTATTGAAGAAGAAATGAATGTTAAAATTATTGAATTGGTTTCTGGTAAAGATCCTGATGAATGTATAAATAATAATATAAATGATTGGAAAAAATCGCTACAGCAAGCCAAATTGGTTATGCAGTATTATTTTGATAAATCTTTGACTGAAGAAAACTTAATGGATATAAGTAAAAAAACAATAATCACAAAAAAATTATTACACGAAATAAGTAAGCATTTAAATAAGATTGAACAAGATCATTGGTTGAAAAAACTAGCCCAAATTTTGCAGGTTGATGTTCGTTTGCTTTGGGATTCTATGCCTCAAACCAGTAATAATTATAAATCGGTTAAACCAGTTGAGAAAAGTATGGTAACCGAGGCAATAAAGGCTTCAAATAAAGACGATAAACCAGTTGAATCAATTTTAACAATATTATTAGGTTATCCAGATTTGATAAATTATGCGATTGAAAATTTATGGCCGGAAAATATTAATAACAAAGAATTGCAAGATGTTTACAAAAAGATAATTTTGTATTATAATAACAACGATAAAGATTTAAGTCGAAAGACAATTGCAAAATTTTTAGAATCTGAGGATTTAAGTATAACTCAGGATTATTTAAATAGTTTAATATTGAACATTGAACAAGAGTACCCTGATTTTACGAGAGAACAGTTTCAAGAGGAATTAATGCAGTTAATAAAATCATGCAAAATTAATTTTCTTAATGAAAAAATTAATCAGCTTAATGGGCGACTAATAATCGCGGGCAGTCAAAAGGATAATGCTTTGGAAAATAAAATTTCTAGGCAAATCCAAGATTGCTCAGAGCAGTTAGATCGTCTCAAATAATTATGGCCACTCGCGGCAAAACAATTAAAAGTAATTCAAAAAAAACAGTCAAAAAAACTGTTTCAAAAAAATTCAAAAAAGTCCCTAGACGGACAACTTCCATGGCCCAAAAATCGCGAGCTACAAAAAAGAATAAAAAACAGTCGCAAGATAAAAAACCGCGACGAAAAAAAACTCCTCCACCTGAGCAGGATGTGTTATTTGATTTTCTTAACAAAGGAAAATCAAGAGGGTTTTTAACCGAAGAAGAAGTTTCTAGAGTATTTTCTTCAGTAGAAGATTATGTTGATGTTTTTGAAGATTTTCTTGATGAATTAGACAGTATTGGCATACAAGTTGTTGAAGTAAAAGGTGGAATCTTGGGTAGAAAAGAAGAAAGAATAAAAATTCTAACTAAAGTTGGATTAAACCCAACTGACAAACATTTTTCTGTCCCTGATTTATCTGCAGATTCAATTCAAATGTACCTTCGAGAAATTGGAAAAATCCCTTTGCTAAACAGTGAAGAAGAATTATCTTTGGCTAAAAGAAATGAAAAAGGTGATGTAGAAGCAGAAAATAAACTAATTGAAAGTAATTTGCGTTTAGTTGTTTCGATTGCCAAAAGGTTTGTGGGAAAAAGTTTATCTTTGCTTGATTTAATTCAAGAAGGAAATATTGGTTTGTTCCGAGCCGTAGAAAAATTTGAATATAGAAAAGGTTACAAGTTTTCAACTTATGCGACTTGGTGGATTCGTCAAGCAATTACCAGAGCTTTGGCTGATCAATCTAGAACTATTCGTATTCCAGTGCATATGGTTGAAACGATTAATAAATTCCATCAAATTGAAAGACGCTTAATCCAAGATCTTGGACGTGAACCAATGCCAGAAGAAATTGCCGCAGAAATGGATGAAGAAGTTGATAAAGTTAAATATATAATGAAAATTTCTCAGGAAACAATTTCTTTGGAAACTTCAGTCGGCGATGATGAGGAAGATTCAACTTTGGAAGATTTTATTGAAGATGTTAAAAATGTTAGTCCTGACCGAAGTGCTGCGCTTCGATTATTAAAAGATTATGTAATAGAAATTATCAAGGATCTTTCTCCGCGTGAACAAAAGATTTTAGAAATGCGTTTTGGATTAGTTGATGGAGTTGCACATACTTTGGAGGAAGTTGGACAAGAATTTGATGTTACCAGAGAACGTATTCGACAAATTGAAGCTAAATCTTTGGAAAAAATACAGCAATTCCCAGGTATTGAAAAATTACGAGATTATTAATAAAAAAAGCTGGTTTGAAGTATTATATATCAACTATTAATTTAGAATAATAAGAATAAAAAACATTTTCATTTATTTGAGAGTGTTTTTTAATAATAAAATAACCCCACAATTATGAACTGCGGGGTTTAAGTTTATTTAACCACGATATTTATAAGGTAGAGCAATATCTGGAAGCATTTGGCCATTTCTTGACCTGATATGACGAAGTGCAATATCTCGCAAATGTTTAGCTGAGGAAGTGTTCCGAGAATTTAGCATTAAAATTTCTTCAAACGCTAAGATAAAATATTCAAGCCCCATTTTCCAAACGTCATCATGTATACTTTCCAATTGAGCTTCATTATAAGACCTCAAAACATTACCAACGATTGTTGAACCAAGATCACCAATCAATCTGATTCCATCAAGCAGAGTTTCATTAAATTCATCTTCACCAAGGACCAATGATGCTTCGGAAATGGAAAAAATTCTATTTGCTCTAGTCATAGAGCGAAGATGCTGAATCAGTAAACGATCGCCTTTTCTTTTTCCCCAAAGTTTACTTCGGATTTGATCATCAATTGCTTCAATTGTTGAAACAATGCCAATCGCTCCAGCATTTTTCAATTCATACATGTCGCGTTCTCTACGAACTTTGTTAGTAAAAAATAAAAAGTTCGGATTGAAACCAAATTGTCGGTAAGTTCTCATTAAACAGATAAACATATCAACTTCTTCTTGGCTACTATTTTGACAACCAGTAGAAATACTTACAAACTGCAAAACATGTTTATGCTCATGAGGGAATTTAACTTGAAAATCCTCAGCCACCAATTTTACGTGTTCCTGTATATAATTAGCCGAAGAGCTAGAAAAAGCTTTTGTAGCAGTTCTAAAACAGCCAGGACAAGCTTCAGGACATGATGTCTTGGGATTACCGATCAAACTGACAGGTAAAATATTTCTTTGCGAATCAAACTGGTTAAAATGATGATTTGAGGTTCTGCGGAAAAGGGCACTAACTGAAAGTTCCCAAACAAGATTCTCGGGACAATCGCCAATATCATCAGATTGCAAAATACATTTTACAGTTGCCTTGTTTTTATCCATATATTCAAGAACAAACGGACTGTAGTGAAAATTTTGCAAAGGAATAACTTGATAAACAGTGCGACCGGTTGTTTCATCTTTGAAACCAAAACATTGCGATTTACCAGCCAAAGTTTCATCGGCAGTGTAAAGTCCTGTAAAAGCCATTAACATAGCAAATTTGTCGGCCAAAGTTAAGCGGGGGATATTGTCTTGTTTAATAATAGGAGATGAGCCAATTTGTAACTTTGAGCGTTTTTGCTCATGAAACAAACCAAAATTGTCGATACATTGAGCTAATGATTTCAAAACAAACTGTTCAATTTTACGATCAATTTCCGTCACAATTTCATTTGCTGACATGATTAACTCCTTTGTGAAAGGGCAATAATCAATATTATCGAAAACATATGAATATGTCAATTGGCTATAGTCTTGAATAATAAATAAAATTAGCATATTATTATCAAGTAAAATACTTAGCTACCTTATTAAGATGAATATAGCGATTGACAAGTTATATGAAAATTAGGTAAATATTAACAAATGGCCTGTTGATAAATCTTTTAGTATCGATGGCTAGTATCTTGTACGAAAGAAGAACCATGATATTGCCAAGTCCAAATAAATATGCTAGTATTTTATTACATAAAGAAAATAAATTCTTTATAAAAATTGTTCTGTGATAGATCCCTGAACCACACCGTTTCGTCGGTGGGTACAGGGCAAGCATTAACCAAGAGTGTAAGTTTTTACCAACTTCGCTATTGTATTAATATTGTTATAGATAATTGTTCTGTGATAGCTCAGTTGGTAGAGCAACTGGCTGTTAACCAGTAGGTCGCCGGTTCGAGCCCGGCTCACAGAGCCAAAGAAAAACAGTGTACATTGATATGCTGTTTTTCTTTTGTTTAAACATTTTTTTATTTGTTTTTCATGATAAAGTATAGATGTAATAAATTAAATTATAAGGCAATAGTAGTATGCAAATTAAGTAAGCTAAAATTACAGATTATGATGAAATAATGAAGTTAGTTTTACTTTTTGATAATGAAGAAAATGATAAGCAAGACAAAATAAAGAAAATTATAAAAAATAAACTTGCTTGGATCGCAAAAGAAAGTGATAAGATTGTTGGTTACTTTTATTGCGAATTATTTGGCAATAACCATGAACAACTGCCCAAAAAAAATTGCTTTTCCTAATAATTTGCTATAATATAATAAAGTATTAGAAATTAATTATTTAAAATAATAAAATTTAACTTAACTATTTATGAAAAAGTTAATTGCCATGAGTGTGATTTTTTTCGCTTTAATAACAGTTACAGCCTGTACAAAAACAGAAATTAACAATGAAGTTAATGACAACGACTTGAATCAAGAAGTTATACTCGATGATGTGCAAAATTTAGATGAATCAATGGACTCAATTAATGAATTAACAGAATCTGAAAATAATGGTGAGAATAATAGTTTAAAAGGCAGTTGTGACACAATTGATGATAGTTCAGCTTGTATTGAATTTTATGGTTCTATTTGGAATGAGCAAACAATCAAACTTAGTTGTGAAGGAACAGGAACATATTCAGCTGGTTCATGCCCACAAGATATGTCAGGTGGTTGTAATACTGGCGTGGGTACAATTGCTGATGCTGTAAGCTGGTTTTATACCCGTGGTGGTGGAGAAATTACTCCTGAGAGTTTACAATACGCAGAAATGGCTTGTAATGCTACTTTAGATTCAAAATGGGTCTTGTCTAGATAAATTATAGTAAGTTAAATAAGAAACAAAGAATGTTAAGAAATTAGCATTTTTTGTTAAATTTTAAAGATTATCAGGCTTGACAAAAGCAAAAAAGTGAGGTATTATTATTTTTAGGATTAGTTTAATTTAAGATCTTTCCAGAGGAGAGAGCATGCACATTAAGAACAAGTTTATCATGACTTTTCTGTATTCTAGAATTGGGCAACTTATCAGTCGATTCATTTCCGGTGGTTGGTTTTTTCTTGATCCAAAGGATCCTGAAATCCAAATTTCCGAAAGTAAAAATGGGCTTGCCTATGGTGGAGATCAGCGGGTCTCACTAGACAAAGGCATTCTCAGTCTACAAAGGAAAAAATGGAAAAGATGGATTGTCTTGGCAGTTCCTCCAACCGCACCTTTCCTTGTTATTGTTTGTTCTAATGGAACCTACCTAGCTTGTAAAATCCCAGTCAATCAAAAGCGAGTAGCTATTAGAGTTGGTCCAGATAGTGCAGTGGTTAAGTTGGCGAAAACTAGAATTGACAATGAGGATTTTTTACTTCATCCAGTACTAGAGTTTGTTTGGGAAGAATCATACCCTTGGCCTGGAGGCTATTCCGATAACGTGAAATTTTTGTAAAAACCCACATTCTCAATCATTAAATTTAATGGTTGAGATTTTTGTTTGTATTAAGCTAAATTTAGACAAAGTATTATACTATTATGACGGGCATTAGAAAGCAAGAGGCACAGGCATTAATGAATTAGTTAGGAAATTTACA
>CAYSUN010000026.1:0-17476 GCA_964434235.1 uncultured Gammaproteobacteria bacterium
CTAAATTTAGTATAAATCATTAATATTTTACTGTCCAAAGATGTTAAAGAGCCTACATGGTATTGACAAATTTGAGAAAGTGTGCTATAATTTTCAGTTCTAAGATGTACTTTAATAATATCAACTTTTAGGAGATTTACAATGTCAAAGCAAGAATTAACTGCATTTCAGAAGAAAATGAAGCGTTTGGATGCCTGGCAGAAAGTTAAGGTTTTGGGGATTGAAATTGTAGGTTTTATTTTCGGAATTTCTTACGTTGTAGTTGCTATCGGGCTACTTATCGTAGAACCTGTAGCTGGTGATTGGCTTAGTATTCCTATTGTGGTTACTTTGGTTGGATTGGGTTTTTGGGTGAATTCTCGATATATTGGTTCAACTGAAACTACAGGGACCTTTTTTGATGAAGAAGACAAAACTGTGTCAGCTTTTCGTTTTTACGAAAATGGTTGGAAATGGTTGGCACGTATTGGATTGCACACAGTTGTGTTGGTGCTAAGTTGGTTGGCAATTTTCAATGTGCAGTATAATTTTTCTGGTAAGTATCGTGTTTACAATGTTGAAGTTGAGCATGATAGTACCTTGCCTGAAGTTAGTTATTTGCACTTGAAAAGAAACGAAGTAGTTAAGTATTCAACTGACTTGGATATGCCAAGGATTAAGTTGAAGACTTTCATTGATATTAATAATGATCAGATTACTGATTATGTGCTGGATGCCTTTTATACTTTGAAGTTTTCTGATTCGAAAAGTTGGTCTGACCTTGTTCATGCTAAGGCTAAAGACCAAGAAAATTCAACTCGCTTTTTTCAGTTTAGCGAAAGTGCTAGGTTTCTTATTATGGAAGGGCTAGGAAAGAAATTAGAACTTTTGAAAGAAACAGATTTTAGGGAGGAGGATTTTACTCCACTTGTTGAAAAAGCTGTGCGAGCCCTATTCTTGGAAAAGGGTTTGAAGCTTGAAGTTGTTAAAGTTGAGCTGGAAACTTTGAACCGAATTTACCCGGTTCAGAATAATTCTAGGTACTAAAAGTTTTTCATTTGAGCTTCGTTCATCTTATTGAACGGAGCTCTTTTTTTAGTAAAATTTAATTCTTGACATTCATTTAATATTATTATAATTTGTTATATCGTTCATTGCCAATAATCAGAAGGAGGTAATACATGGATAATACAGAAGTTGGTTTTGTCGGAGCTATTACTCACTTGCAATTGACCCAGGCACTTTTATCTGGCCAGTTAGCTCAGGCTTTTTGGTTGGAGCAATCTTTGATTCCAGTGCAGAAGCGTTGTTGTTTTTTAACGAATAAAGGTTTATTTGTTTTAGAAGAAGGACTTCAGGAATTAGCCAGAATCTATGGAGAGTATTATAGCAAGGTTAATTCAGGCAAATTTGTTAAAATCACAATTTTCAAAAAAGAACTTTCTCAGCTTTGTGAAGATGTCCAGTACTATTTGCTGAAAGATTTACAAAATAAAGCTGATACTTTGGTTGCGGTTGGCTATTTATTTCGAGATGATAAGTATCGCAAGAAATTAGCTAGTTATTGTCCCGTGGTGAATTATCGAGTGGTTTCTAGTCGAGAGTTTTTACATTGTTTAGATCCATTGTTGATTGCTAATCCTTTGGTTGAAACGTGTGATAATTCGAAGCAAGTTCTGTTCAAGGTTAGGATTAAACAGCGGAGTGTTGCTGTTTCTCCTCACGCTTATAAGCGATTTATTGAAAATTACCAAAAATTCTTTTCGCCAAAATCAGATCGTGGGCAAAGAGACTATTTGTCTAAATTTTTGAAGGTTTTCAAGAAAGCTCAGTCAGCTAAAAGGGAAAACTCTTTACAGCAGAAATTAAAGCATTCGTTTGTTGAAGCAGAATATTTAGTTAGAAATGGTTGGATTTTTATAATTGAAGCGAATGGTTTTATGAGAACGTGCTATTACAAAGAGGATTGGCAGACTTTGTATCAAGTTCGGGCAAAGCTTTAAACATAAAAAGGACTAATTATTAATTAGTCCTTTTTTCGTAGAGAAAAAACTGACAAAGTGAGTTGGCGTGTGCTCTTCAAATTTAATTATATGAAAAGTGGTGATTAAAAAAGAGCTTTGTTTTTTGGAAAGTTACTTTTACTGTCGCCCTTCGGTAAACCTGCCTGCCGGCAGGCAGGCTCCTACCTTCGACAAGTCTACGGTAGGCAGGCAGGGTGACAATAGTTGTTTTATTTGGAAACTTTCCACAAAAAATCGTAAACAGTTTTCATGCTTTGAGTAATAATTTTGTGTTTAATGGCGACAACAAAAGGATATTTGCCAGAAAATAAAACGAGAGTGTCTTTAATTAACCACATAGAAGCTTCAAAATTTATTTCTGGAGGTAATTCTTTAACGGTGATATTTTGTGAGCTTATTTTTTTAGGATTAATTTTATCAAGGTGATCGTAGGGGACTAATGTATTTGTGGAAACTTGTTTTTTATTTTTTAACTCCACTAAAGTCCAACCAATGTCATCAGAAAATATTTTTTTGTAGTTTCCTTCTCCAGGGTGATCAATTGTATAAATAGTGCTTTTCTTTGGTAACCCAGCAATAGTTTTTTCTATAAAAGATTTGATGCTTGATTTGGAATCATAAATTTGAGCAAAAGGGAAGTCAGCTTCTGTGTGGTATAAGTCAGAAAGTAATTCATCCAAATCATCAGCAATCTTAATTTTATTTTCCAAAATTTGTTTTAATGTTTTTGGTGATTCTATCCAATAAAAAGTTGTGCCTTTGTATTTGTGCGTAGAAAGAAAATTGTCATTACTCAGTTTTTCTAAAATAGAAATAACAGTTGTCCTTGGTAGGTCAACTTTTTTGGCAACTTTTGAAGCTGGAGATTCACCGAGTTGGGTTAATGCAATATAAACTTTAATTTCATTTGGTTTGAAGCCAAGCTCTTTTAATGAGGTATTTATTTTTTCGAGCATACGATTTTATTAAGAATGAATAATTATAATTTAATAATTTTGGGTTGTAATTGTTTCTGCAAAAAGCTGTGTTGTCGAAAATTCCCGACAATTTAATTATATTTTTATTGTTTAATTTTAGTCAAATTTTAATTTATTTGTTTTTGAAAAAGAAAAATCGGCTAATTATATTATTAAATACTATATACTTGATATGGAATATAGAACTTTGACAATTTAATTATTTAGACTTTAGCGTCAACCACCTGTAAGTTTTTTTTAACGAAAAGGAGATAATAATGATAGAACAAGATCTTGAAAAATGGTTAACCCAAAAAGAACTTAAACGAGTGGTAAAGTTGGACAAAGATAATGACCAGATTAGATTGTGGCTTGATGTGCTCCGCGCAATGACTAAAAATTTTTCAACCTCGCTTGATGAATTGAATAAAGAAAAAACTGGTGTTTTGAATCGGGCTCGTAAATCACGTGAAACTTTTTGGCGTCAAGCTTCAAGAAAAGGTAATTGTCCTCGTCAAATTGAAAATCCTAAAGCTAATGATGGACACAATGGAAAGTGTCCTGTGTGTTGTAAGTTTCGTGAAGAAAGGGTTGTCGGATATGAAGAGGAGTATGGTGTTTGGGTAGGGGATGAATATTTAGTGCCTGTTTGGAAAGTTTATTGTTTGCGTGGAAAACAAAAAATAAAATCTTAATTTATTATTGACAAATGAATTTTGTCGGGTTAAAGTTAACGGTCAACTTTGGAGGTGGGTGATGAAACAGATTGGTGTTTATCCTGGAACTTTTTGTCCGCCAACTTTTGGTCACCTGGAAATTGTAAAGGAAGCAGCTGATATCTATCATGAAGTTTTTGTCGTTTGTTCGGTTAATACTGACAAAAAAGAAAACTGGTTTACGCCAGAACAGTGCAAACAGCTTTGGTTGGCGTATGATTCACCAGCCAATGTAACTGTTCTGACTTTCTCGGAATTTGTAGAACTTCGAATCGATCCTGATACTTTGGTGATGATTCGTGGTTTGCGCAATCAAGAGGATGCTGAACATGAAAAAAAAGTCATGCTGTTTAATTATACTCGATATCGAATTCGTAAATTCTTTTACATTTTTTCGAAATGTGAGTATGTGCATTGCTCTTCTTCTTTAGTCAGAAAAAAGGTTGAAGAATTTGATTTTGTGGCTTTGAAAGAATTAGTTGCCCCAAAGATTATCACGGAGTTGATGCAAAAAGTAAAAAATAGCAAAAACTTTTATTTGGTCGTTGGTCCACCGGGTGGGGGTAAATCAACTTTTTTGAAACTTTTGCATAGTTACAATCCTCGAGTGGTTTCCATTCTTACTGATGAAATCAATCATCAGCTAAAAAGTTTATTGTGGGAACATTTTGAAGGGCAGGATTTAGAGGACTTGGTCTTAAACAATGAAGAAGAATTGAAAAAGTTTATCAAGAAACCTTGGTTTGATCTTTTGGCTCAGGCCGTCAATTCTGTGCCAGATGAAGCGCATATTTTTGTTGAGGTAGCCTATGGTATGCAGACAGACAAAGAATTGTGGAAATATCTTGGGGCCAAAATTTTGTATGTAGGACCAGTTGATGATTATTCCATGCTTCAGGCTAGAGTAATTGATCGAGGTACTCCGCATTTAGTTACATTCATCGACAGAATCCCGCATTTTCAGCAGACAAAACAGTTGTGCGATCAGCATGGCTTATGGTTAGACTTTGTGAATTCAGAAGGAACGCTTGCTCAATTTGAAGAACAAGCCAAACAGTTTGCGTTAAAGTTAGATTTATAAAAGGAGATCAAATGCGAGTATATAGCTTTGGAGCTTGCGATGGATTTCCTGATCGGTTAGAAGCACCAGCGTTTTTGGTGGAAGATGGTGAAGAACTGATTTTAGTTGATTGTCCACCTCAGATTAACTTGATGCTCAAGCAAATTGGTTTTTCTGTTATGGATTTAACAGGCGTAATTATCACGCATTTGCATAATGATCATAGTGGAGGATTGATTGAGTTGATTCAGCTGAGGATGTTATGTCTGAGTAAACCGGAAATTATGCACCAAGCAGGATATTTTACAAACGTGGCACGACCCAAGCTCAAGATTAAGGTTTGTGGATTGGAAACTGACTGGTTTACAGCTTTGCGAACTTTGATTGAAAATAATTGTCCTTCGAATTGGTAACCTTGGGCGGATTATCATGTTTTTGAATCTCTTGTGTCTGATGAAACTTTCAATTTTGGTAATGTTCAGGTTGAATCTCACAAGACTTTGCATGATGTTTCAACTGTTGGTTTGAAGTTTAATGGACGCTTAGCTATTAGTGGTGATACGCCATTTGCTGAAGAATATTTAGCTTGGTTAAGACAGGGGAGTGAATTATTGTTTTATGAATTCGGTTATGCTGGTTCTCATACAACTGAGCAAGATATTCCAAAGGTTTTGGCTAGTCATGCAAATGTGAAATTGTATCACATGCCTTATCCTGTTAAGCGAATAATGTTGGAGCAAGGTGCTCCAATTGCGGAAAGGCGGTGGTATGAAGTTTAGTGAATACAAGTGAAGCATAACAGTGCTTCACTTTTTTTGTAATAAAAAATACCCATCGTAATAAAATGTGATGAGTATTTTTTGGTGGGCCGGGTAGGACTCGCACCTACGAAGGCATAGCCAGCAGATTTACAGTCTGCCCCAGTTGACTACTTTGGTACCGACCCAAAAATATACAGTTCTAGAAAATTCTTTTTTGTTAAATTAAGTAGAACTTTATAATTGTGAAAATATTATAACAATATATTTAAACTAGCACAAGGTTTAATTTTTTTCAAGCATTTTGTTAATTTTGGGCTGAGTTTTATTGTTCATTTTAGTGTTAAATTATTAATTTTTAATGAACTTTAAACTCTTGCAAAATTTAGTGTATTATGTTATCATTTTTACATAATAATAAATCACACGTTTTTCTCTTCTAAATTTACCATAAATCGGTTCATTGTGAAGAAAAAATCAGTTAATTCTGCTCATTATTGAGCCTGGCTGATTGGAAAAGCGGAGGGTTCTTCATTCTTATTATTAAAATAATATTTTTGAAGGACAAGAAAGAAAATTATGTTAAACATTCCAAGTCTAGAAGACTTAATGAAAGCTGGTGTGCATTTTGGTCACCAAAAATCAAGATGGCATCCAAAAATGAAACCGTTTATTTTTACAGATAAAAACGGTATTCATATAATTAATTTAGAAGAAACTCAGAAAGCTTTAGAAAAGGCTTTGAATTTCGTTAAACAAACTGTGGCCAATGGTGGTACAGTTCTTTTTTTAGGTACTAAAAAACAAGCTCAATCTATTGTTAAGGAAGCTGCTATTGATTGTGGTATGCCATTCATTGTTAATCGATGGTTAGGTGGAACTATTACAAATTCAAAAAGTGTTTTAGGTGTGGTTAGAAATTTTCGAAAATTGAAAGAAGATCAAGCTAGTGGAGAAGTTAAAAAATTTACTAAAAAAGAACAGTTACAAATTAGTCGAAAGATTATTAAATTGGATACTGTTGTTGGTGGTATTGAAAGTTTGACAAAAATTCCAGATGCGATTTTTATGGTAGATGTAAAGTGTGATAAAACTGCTTTAAAAGAAGCGATTATTGGGCATGTACCAGTTGTGGCTTTTACAGATACAAACATTAATCCAGAAAAAGTTACATATCCAATTCCAGCTAATGATGATGCTACAAGTTCAATTAAATTAATTGTTAGTTTAGTGGCTGAAGCTGTTAAAGAAGGGAAAAAAGAAGCTGAAGCTCCAGAAAATACAAAAGTAATTAAAAAATAAAAATAAGGTTATTTTTGAGAAGTTGATAAAATTATTGCTTCTCAGTTACCATTTATAATTATATGGCAGACGTACAAATAATTACAAAATTACGTGCTCAAACAGGTGCTGGTATGATGGATTGTAAAAAAGCCTTGGATGAAGCTGGTGATGATTATGATAAAGCTTTAGATGTGCTTCGAAAAAGAGGTGAAGCTAAAGCTGCCAAGAAAATTGCAGAAAGACAAACAAAAGAAGGTATAGTTTACTCATATATTCATTCTAATAATAAAACTGGAGCGATGATTTCACTTCATTGTGAAACTGATTTCGTAGCTAAAACTGATGACTTTAAAAGTTTAGCACATGATTTAGCAATGCAAATCGTGGCGATGTCTGCAGAATATTTAAATCCAGAGCAAGTTCCAACTGAAGTTTTGGATAAGGAAAAAGAAATTTATCGAGAACAATTAAAAAATGAAGGCAAGCCAGAAGACATGATGGAAAAAATTCTAGAAGGTAAATTAAATAAGTATTATGAAGATGTTTGTTTAATGAAACAAAATTTTATCAAAGATGACAAGATTAAAATCGAATCCTTGCTTACTCAGATGATTGCCAAAACTGGTGAAAAAATTGAAATTGGTCAGTTTGCCCGTTTTGAAATTTAATAAATGAAGTTAGCTATTAATATATATGCAAGTTGCGGAAGTTCAATTTTCGACTTGGGATAAAGTTTATTATTTTAAACTTAAAGGTTCAGATCAGGACTTTGAAGGCCAAGTTAATGTTGGTGATTATGTTGTTGTTGAAACAAAGCTTGGTGTTGAATTGGGAAAAATTCTTGGTTTGAAAGCTTTATCTGAAGAACAGGTTGCCAAGTTTGAAGAAGCCATTAAACCAATCGTGCGAAAAGCAACAAAAGAAGATATTGAAGTTGTTTTAGAATATAAAAAAGAAAAAAATAAAGCTTTTAGTGATTGTCGAAGTTTAATTAAAAAGCATAATTTGCCAATTAAATTGGTTGATGTGCATTTTACTTTTGATGGTAGCCGAATCACTTTTGCTTTTATTGCTGATGGGCGAGTTGATTTTCGTGATTTGTTAAAAGACTTAATTAAAATTTATAAGAAAAATATTCGTCTTCAACAGTTAGGGATTCGTGATGAAATAAAAATTACGGGTGATATTGGTTGTTGCGGACGAGATGTGTGTTGCCGAGGTTTTTATAAAGATTTAGGTAATGTTACATCTGATCTTGCTGATTTACAGCAAGTTGCTCATCGAGGTTCTGATAGACTTTCTGGCGTTTGCGGACGTTTGAAATGTTGTTTAACGTATGAAAAGGATTTGTATGAGAAATTAGCAGAAAAAATGCCCATGATTGGTGATAAAATAAAAACTAAACATGGCAAGGGTGAAGTTTTGAGCTGGCATGTACTGAAGGGTACGGTGGACGTCTTGCTTGAAGATAAAGATACTATTGTTGAAGTGCCTATTGAAAAGTAGGCTCTTTTTTATTTTTTTGCTATAATTAAATAAACTACATACAAGATATGCAAGATTGTATTCAAGACATTACAAGATATGCTTAAGATTTTATCTGGCACAATCTTGTAATTTTTCTTGTCCATCTTGTAATTATATTATGCTTAAAGATTTACAAAAACTAAAAATTGAAGCTAGTGAAGCGATTGCTAACGCTAAATCTATTCAAGAGTTGGAGCAAGCTGAGCTGAAATATTTTGGTCGAAAAGAAGGTCAGCTCAATAACATTTTAAAAAGTTTAAAAGAACTTGACCTTGAGGAAAAGAAAAAGTTTGGGCAATTAGCCAATGAAATCAAAGAAGAACTTGTTTTGCTTATTGTCAACAAAAAAAATGAATTACAAAAAATTGAAATAGCTCAAGAGTTGGAAAATGATTTTATTGATACTTCTTTGCCTGGTAAAAAAATAGCTAAAGGTAGTTTACATCCGCTTTCAATTGTTCAATATGAACTTGAGGATTTATTCAAATCATTAGGTTTTATGGTTTTGGATGGTCCAGAACTTGAAAGTGATTATTATAATTTTGAAGCATTAAATATTCCAGTTGATCATCCAGCTCGTGATACGCAAGATACTTTTTATGTCAAAAATCAGGAAAATGAAAAAATGGTTTTACGGACTCATACTTCGCCAGTTCAAGTTCGAGCTATGCAAAAGTACGGAGCACCACTTCGAGCAGTTGTGCCAGGCCGAGTTTTTCGTTATGAATCCATTGATGCTTCACATGATAACACTTTTAATCAGCTTGAAGGTATTATGATTGATAAAAATATTTCTATTACAAATTTAATCGCAGTGATGAAAACTTTGCTAAAAGGAATATTCAAAAAAGATGTTAAGGTTAGATTGCGCCCAGGTTATTTTCCGTTCGTTGAACCAGGGTTTGAATTGGATATAAATTGTTTGATTTGTGGTGGCAAGGGTTGCAGTGTTTGTAAACAAACTGGTTGGGTGGAATTATTGCCTTGCGGAATGGTTCATCCTAATGTTCTTCGAGCTGGTGGAATTGACCCTAACGAATATTCTGGTTTTGCTTTTGGGCTTGGTTTGACGCGCTTGGTTATGATGCGTTATGGCATTGATGATATCCGTCATATTAATTCTGCTGATCTGCGATTTGTTAAACAATTTTAGTTTTATAATTTACAAATTTACTTATATGCAAATTTCATTAAATTGGCTAAAAAAATATATTGATGGTTTGGATGAAATAGATCCCAAAGAACTTGGTTTGAAATTAACTATGGCAACTGTTGAAGTTGAAAGCATTGTTAATCAAGCGGATCTTTTGTCTGGCGTAGTTGTTGGGAAAATCACAAAACTTGAAAAGCATCCAGATGCTGATCGTTTGCAAATAGCTTATGTTGATATTCAGGAAAAAGAAGTCAAAGTAGTTTGTGGTGGATCGAATTTAAGTGAAGGTATGCTAGTCGCTTTAGCTCAGTCTGGGGCCAAAGTTCGTTGGCATGGTGAAGGTGATTTGATTGAACTTAAACCAACCAAAGTTCGAGGAGTTGAAAGTGAAGGTATGATTTGTGCTAGTTCAGAAATTAGTTTAACCAGCTTGTTTCCAGCCAAAGAAGATTCAGAAATCGTTGATTTAAGTGAATTGAATTTAGAAGTCGGTGCACCATTGGCCAAAGTCCTTGGGCTAGATGATGTGCTTTACGAAATAGATAATAAGTCATTGACGAATCGACCTGATTTGTGGGGGCATTATGGTATGGCCAGAGAAGTTTCCGCAATTTATAATTTAAAATTAAAAGATTATAAGATTGAAAAATTTAAAACGAAAAAAGAAATTGATTTAAAAATTAAAATAAAAAATAATGCAGATTGTTCTCGCTATATTGGTGTAGCACTTCAAGGTGTTAAAATAGGGGAATCGCCTAAGTGGCTTAAAAAGAATTTAGAAGCTGTTGGTCAAAAATCAATCAATAATATTGTGGATATTACAAATTATATAATGTTTGATTTGGGTCAGCCTTTGCACGCTTTTTCAGCTGATAAAATTATTGATCAAGAAATTATTGTTCGTCGGGCCGATAATAAAGAAAAAGTAATTACACTCGATGGTGAAGAACAAGAATTAAATGAGCATGATTTAGTTATTTCTGACAAAGAAAAAGCAGTTGCCATGGCTGGGGTAATGGGTTTAAAAAATTCAGAAATTGATGAAAATACCGAGACTGTTATTATTGAATCAGCTAATTTTGATCCAGCTTTAATTAGAAATACAGCTAATCGTTTTAATTTAAGAACTGAAGCAGCTATTCGATTTGAAAAAAGTTTAGATCCAAACTTGGCAGAAACAGCTTTATTACGAGCAGTTAATTTAATTCAGGAAATTATTCCTGAAGTGGAAGTGGTTAGTGAAATGATTGATGAAGGTAGCTTTAGTCTTGAACAATGTCCGATTGAATTGACTTGGGATTTTATTAACAGTCGAATTGGAGAAAATTTGGATCAGCAGTTAATTATTAAAAATTTAGAAAATCTTGGATTTACAGTTAAAAGTACTAAAAAGGCGATTGAAGTCAAAATTCCGACTTGGCGAGCAACCAAAGATGTTTCAATTAAGGAAGATATTATTGAGGAAATTACTCGGATTTATGGTTATGATAATTTGAAGCCAGCTATGCCAACTGTGGCCATTGAGTATAGAGAAGACAATGAACTTCGAAAATTAGAAAGAAAAGTTAAAGATATTTTAACCCAAAGTTGCAGTGCAAATGAAGTATATTGTCATTCTTTTGTTGAAGAATCTTGGCTTGATAAATTGGGAAAAAATGTTAATCATGTTGAATTATCAAATCCTTGGTCTGAAGGTTTGGGGTTAATGAGACAAAGTTTAGTACCAAATCTTTTGCAAAAAGCCAAAGAAAATTTAAGATATTTTGAAACGATAAATTTTTTTGAGGTTGGCAAGGTTTTTCTAAAAGATCAACCTGGTGAAAGTATCCGCTTTGATTCAAAGGATTTTTTACCAGCCCAACCTTTAATGGCAGTCGGTATAATTAGTCAGTCAGATGAAGAAAATCCTTATTATATTGCCAAAGGTATAATTGAAGCAATAGCAGAAAGGTTGCAATTAAAATTAGAATTTTTCCAAACTCCAGATCTTGCAGTTTGGTGCCATCCTAAACAATCCTTGGAAATATTAATTGGTAAAAAAGTTATTGGATATTTTTCTACTTTGCATCCAAAGGTAAACGAATTAATGGATTGTAAAAATAAAATTGCTATTTGGCAATTGAATTTAAGTGAACTTTTAGAGGTTTTGCCAGAAGTGAAGAAATATCAACCATTAGCTAAGTATCCAAGTGTTTATTTGGATTTATCAATTATTGTTAATGAAAAAGTTGAATGGAGAGAAATTAAATCATTAGTTTTATCAATAAATACTCAAATTATCAAGAGTGTTGATTTGCTCGATGTGTTTAAAAATGGTAAAATAGAATCAGGTAAAAAGAGTATTACTTTTCGGACGACTTATCAATCAGATGAGCGTACTTTAGAGATGAATGAAGTGGAAAAAATTCAAAAAAATATCATTGAGCAACTAGCCAAAGCTGTTGATGCTCAGGTTAGAAAATAAAAACAAAAAGTACAGATAGACAAATTGTTGGAATTCTTAAGTGAATTTGGATCAGTAATAAGTTTGTTTGTGCAGTTATAATTATATGTTAGAAAATAGCCAAGACTTATTTTATCTTGTAATGGCATTTTGTGTTTTGTGGTTTACGGTTTTTATTTGCATTGCTTTGTATTATTTAATAAAAATACTTAGACAATCAAATCAAGTTGTAACAGAAGTGCGAGAAAAATTGGCCATGCTAACAAATGTTTTTAGTTTTTTAAGGAGTGATTTAATCAAAAAAACTTTTGCTAGTTTGATAATGGCAGTAAAGAATAACCAAGCTAAAAACAAAAACAACAAAAAACAAAAATAAATATGCCAAGCGTCGAGTTTGATATGTCTTTTCTAAATGTAGTTTTTGAAAGTCCATACTTTATGACAGGATTAGGATTTATTGTCCTAATTTTTTTGTTGGTCGCCGGAGTTTTAATTTTAAGAAAATTCGTACTTGGTAAAAATAAAGTATCAAAATCTTTTGCCAGAAAATTATTGTTAATTTTAGTTCCAAAACATACAGGTGATAAATCAGAAGAAAGTGGAGTGCTTAGTTTGCAACAAATTCAGGAAAAATTGGGTGTAATGGAAACCCTACTTTCAACGATTGCTGGACTTAAACCAGAAAGAGGTTTTAAGTCTTGGCTCTTCGGACATAAAGACGTGTTTGCTTTGGAGTTGGTCGTGTTGAAAGGTAAAATAAATTTTTTTGTGGCTGTACCAGCTCATTATCAAAATTATCTTGAGGAACAAATTAATGCTCAATTTCCAGACGCTTTTATTGAAGAATTGCCAGATTATAATATTTTTTCAGCCAAAGGTTTTATTAAGGGGACAATGCTCAATTTAGCTAGGCCGAATTTTTTACCTATTAAAACTTACAAAAAATCAGATTCTGATCCACTAAATGCCATTACCAGTGCACTAACAAAAATAGATGAAAAAGATGGTGCGGCAATTCAAATAATTATTAAATCTGCCTATAAAGGTTGGAGGAATCTTGGTATTCGAGTAGCTTCTAAAATGCAACAAGGTAAAAATTTTGATGATGCCTTGGCTGAAGTTAAAGGTGGTGTCCATGGTGTATTCAAAAGTTTCGCGAAAGCAGCTAAAGTTAAAGATCCTGCTCGGCCAGAACAAGTGGAACAGTATCGGCTTTCTCCAGCGGAGGAAGAAGTGGTCAAGGGTATTGAAGAAAAATGTGGAGAAGCAGGAGTTGATGCAAATTTGAGAATTATTGTTTCTAGTGAGAATCAAGCAAAAGTGGATGCTTATCTTAATAATTTGTCCAATGCTTTTTCTCAGTATAATACATTTAAAAAAGGTAATAATTTTGAATCAGTTTCTCGTCCGCAAAAAAGATTGATTAATGATTTTATTTACAGAAATTTTGATGAAGGACGGAACTTTTTAGTTAATACTGAAGAATTGACCAGCTTGTATCATTTTCCTTTTCCTCGAATTAATGAGACACCAAATATCAAATGGCTTGAGTCACGCAAGGCTGCTCCGCCGGATAATGTGCCCAAAGAAGGTGTGCTTCTTGGTTACAATATGTACCGTGGACGTCGAACTGATATACGCATGACAAGAGAAGATCGACGAAGACATTTATATACTATTGGTATGACTGGTACGGGTAAGTCTTTTTTGATTATGGGGATGTGTATGCAAGACATTGCTAATGGTGATGGTTGTTGTTACATTGATCCGCACGGAGATGCGATTGATCATATCCTCAGCCGTGTGCCAAAAGAAAGAGCTGAAGATGTTGTAGTTCTTGACCCTGGTGATATTTCTAGACCAATTGGTTTGAATCTTTTGGAATTTAAAACGCAGGAAGAAAAGACTTTTGCTATTAATGAATTAATGGCCATTTTTGATAAACTTTATGATTTAAAAGCAACAGGTGGTCCGATGTTCGAGCAGTATTTCAAAAATTCAGCTGCCTTGATTATGGCTGATCCAGCTTCAGGTTCAACGATGTTAGAAATTTCTCGAGTATTGGCTGATGATGAATTTAGAGCAATGAAACTTTCCAAGTGTAAAGACATGCTAGTAAAGAATTTTTGGGAAAAGGAAGCCCAAAAAGCTGGTGGTGAAGCTTCTTTGGCCAACATGGTTCCTTACATTACCAGTAAAATGGCTCCGTTTATCAGTAATGATTTTATTAGGCCGATAATTTCTCAACAAGAAAGTACAATTGATTTTGCTAATATAATGAATTCAAAAAAGATTTTATTGGTAAAATTGGCTAAAGGTAAAATTGGTCAAACAAATTCAGATTTACTTGGTATGATTGTGGTTGGAAAACTTTTGATGGCTGCTTTGGCTCGTGGTGATTTGCCAGAAGAACAGCGAGAAGATTTTTATTTATATGTTGATGAGTTTCAGAACTATTTAACTGACAGCATGGAAATTATTTTGTCTGAAGCTAGAAAATATCGTTTAAGTTTAAATGTAGCTCATCAATATGTTGGGCAATTAGTTAAAGGTGGTGATACTAAATTTAAAGATGCAATTTTTGGTAATGTGGGAACTAAGTGTTCTTTCCGAATTGGTGTGGATGATGCGGAAGCTATGACCAAGGAATTTGCTGGAGTTTTTAATGAAAGTGATTTCTTGAACATGCCAGCTTATAATTGTTATGTTAAATTATTAATAGATAATGCTAATCCGCCAGGTTTTAATATGGCGACAAATGGACCTAATGATATCCCTGGAATTCCTCCAGAAAATCGTGAATTGGCCAAGGCTATTAGTAAATTATCAAGTTTGAAATATGGAAAAGACAAAGAGATAGTAGAAATGGAGGCTTCTGAAAGATTACGTCAGTTTAGTTAATAAAAAAATAAAAATAAAATAAAATTATGATAAGACTATTTAGGGATAAAGAAGATAGTGGTCAGTTGACAAATACTCAGATTTTGCAAGCCATAGAACAAATCCAAAAACAGTTGGATCAATTAAAATCTATTGTAACAGGAAAAAATGGTTTAACCGTTGAAAATTCAACCAATGATATTATTGAACAATCTTTGCAGGAGGTTTCTAAAAGAGAAACAGCCGTGATTAAGAATGAAAATGAAAAAGTGATTGAAGGAGTTTTTGATGGTCAATCAATGGTTGGGGCTGATGGGCAACAGTATGATGTACCAGCTAATTATGCTTCAAAATCAAAATTAGTTGAAGGTGATATTCTTAAATTAACAATAAATAATTTAGGTTCATTTGTTTTTAAGCAAATCAAGCCAATAGATCGTCTTCGAAAAATCGGTCAATTGATTCAAGACGAACAGAGTTTACAGTTTTACGCTGAGGCTGAAGGTAAAAAATGGAAATTGTTGACTGCTAGTGTAACTTATTTTAAGGGTGAAGATGGTGATGAGATTGTTTTTCTTGTACCAGCTGAAAGTGGTAGTCGCTGGGCTGCAGTGGAAAATATTGTAAAATCTTAAAATTATAAAAATACAATAATGAAAACCACCAGCGTTTAGCTGGTGGTTTTCATTTCCTGAAATGAGCACTTTATGGTAATTTTATTGCTAAATAGTGATTTGCTTTAAGCTGAATATTTTGCTAAGATTAAACTATCTTATCTATTATATTTATCGTTTTTAAGTTATGTCTACTGCTTTATATAGAAAATATCGACCAAGTAAATTTGCTGATGTTAGTGGTCAAAATCACATCAAGGTTGTTTTGCAAAACGAAATAGAATCTTCTCGTGTTGCTCATGCTTATTTATTTTGTGGACCAAGAGGAACTGGCAAAACTACTTTGGCTAGACTTTTAGCCAAGTCAGTTAATTGTACAGATATTCAGCCAGCTGGTGAAGCTTGTGGAAAATGTCCAAGTTGTTTGGATATATTAGAAAATAAATCAATGGATATTATTGAAATAGACGCTGCTTCTCATACCGGTGTTGATAATGTTCGAGAAAATATTATTCAAAATGCTAGATTTACTCCAGTCAAAGCTCAGTTTAAAGTTTTTATTATTGATGAAGTGCACATGCTTTCAACTGCTGCTTTTAATGCTTTGCTGAAAATCTTGGAAGAGCCACCAAAGTATGTGGTTTTTATTTTAGCGACCACAGAAGCGCACAAAGTTCCAAGTACAATAATTTCTCGTTGCCAAAGATTTGATTTTAAAAAAGTTAATCATACTGATCTTGTCGATAGATTACGTTGGATGGTGGGGGAGGAGGGCGTAAAAGTTGACGAGGCAGTTTTGTCTCTAGTTTCTAAACAATCAGGCGGTTGTGTGCGAGATGCTGAAAGTTTATTAGAACAAGTTTTATCATTGGGTGAAAAAAATATTACGATGGAACAGGCAGAGTTGATTTTACCTAGATCAAATTATGGTTTGTTGTATAATTTTTTTGAATTAATTATTAATAAACAAACAAAAGAAGCGTTGGAATTTGTTGATAACTTAGTAAAAGATGGTATTGATGTAAGTTTATTTATTGATAGTTTTGTGGAATTTGTGCGAAAAGTCCTTTTGTATATTTTAAAATCAGATTTAGCAGAATTATCAAGAGAAGTTGATGATGATGTGGTGCAAAAAATTGTGAGTAAAGCAAAAACTTTGTCAGTTGATCGTTTGGTTAATATTATAAAAAAGTCTATCAGTTGCAAAGAGGATTTTAAACAAAGTTACATAATGCAATTACCTTTAGAAATGATAATTTTTGATTTAGCTCAAAGCGGAATTTCGCAACCAATACCAGCAGTTCAATTATCAAAAGAAAAAGTAGTAGAACCAAAAAACGAGGAAATCGGGAAAGTTGAATTTAGTCATTCAAATAGTCAAAGAGAAGAAGCGCCAGTCGCAGAGGAAGAGCCTTTACAAGCCCCAGAACCACAGCCAGAACCAATTGTAGATGATGTTGAGGTAGTTATCAAAAAACCAGTTATTCCCGGTAATTTGGGTGAATTCGCTGGGAAGTGGGATGTTGTTTTAAATAAAGTTAGAGATAAAAATTATTCATTATACATGTCGCTCAGGATGAGTAAGCCGATCAATTTTGTGGATGATGTTTTGTCTTTAGGTTTTTTATTTGAATTGCAAAAACAAAGAATTGATAATCTAGAAGCAAGAAATTTATTACATGAAATTTTGCAAGATGTGGCTGGTCGGAAAGTTATGTTAGAAACAAGACTAGATTTGGATTTGAAGCTGGAAGATTTTAATAGTAATGGGGGAGCGGTTAGAAGTGGGGAAAATCAAGTGCAAGATTTGGCTGATGAGTTTGGTGGTGAAGTGATTGATAAAATATAAAATGTTTGTTATACTGTTATCGATAAATTTATAAAATATTCGGAGATCCTGTCTTCGCATAAAGCTTCGACAGGCATGGCGTCTAATGGTATTTTTTACAATTAATCGGAGATCGTCTAATGGTAGGACTCCAGGTTCTGGTCCTGGGTATTGGGGTTCGAATCCCTATCTCCGAGCCAAACAAAAATGACCAACATTATGTTGGTCATTTTTGTTTGGCTCTCCGTAATACG
>CAYSUN010000027.1:0-16818 GCA_964434235.1 uncultured Gammaproteobacteria bacterium
GCACTATCCTTCCCCAATGACAAGCATTGGGGCTTGCCGTGCAGGCTTAGTCAATCTTAAAAAACTAAAAATACTTTTAACAAAGTAATTTATTTAATTTTACTAATTTAGCTAACTTCAAGTCTTTATTTCTTTTTAACTTTTTATATAGTATTATAAAAGCAAGGTAAATAGCCCAAAACCTTGAGCCCAAACAAAAGTTAATCTTCTCAAAATATTATAAACTCAAATAACTATGGCACACGTAAATATTGAAATCAAAGCAAAATCCGATAATCAAGATGCCATAAGAGAAATTCTAAAATCAAAAAATGCTGATTTCAAAGGTCTTGATCACCAAATTGACACATACTTCAAAATTAATAATGGAAGATTAAAATTACGAGAAGGCAACATTGAAAATCACCTGATTCATTACCAAAGGGAGGACAAACAAGGTCCAAAACAAGCTGATGTTATTTTATTCAAATCAAACCCCAAATCGTCATTAAAAGAAATTTTAACCAAGGCTTTGGGTATTTTGGTTGTAGTAGACAAAAAAAGAGAAATTTATTTTATTGATAATGTAAAATTTCACATTGATTTTGTGAAAGATTTAGGAACTTTTATTGAGATTGAAGCTATTGATCTTCATGGTACAATTGGAAAAGATAAATTACTTGAACAATGCCAGTTTTTTATTGATTTATTTAAAATTCCTAACGAAGATTTAATCTCAATTTCTTATAGTGACTTATTATTACAGAAATGAAGTCTAATAAAAAAATCATTAAAAGTTTATAGGAGAATTTAGATTCGCTACTTATTTGACTATAATATTTAATTGATATATACTTGACGCGTAAAGTACTAATCAACTAAATATCGCACTATGAACAACCTTAGCTTATCATTAAAAGTCTTTATTAATCTTTCAAAAATACTAACTGAAAACAGTCGCCGATTTAACGGCGGGTTAGATGGACTTGGCTTCAACGAATTCGTTATTCTCCTACACTTAGATCAATCTTCAGACAAAAAAATGCGCAGAATAGATTTAGCTGAAAAAATGGGTTTGACTGCTTCTGGCGTCACTAGACTTCTAGCTCCTATGGAAAAAATTGGTTTAATCAAAAAAGAAACTGCCTCAAGAGATGCCAGAGTAAGTTACGTTTCCATAACAGCTAGTGGACAACGCAATTTAACTGAAACGCTAGAAAAAACTCAACCATTTTTTGAAGAAATATTTCCTTCAGAAAAAATAAAAAAGGTTACAGAATTATCAAATTTATTGATCGAATTAGGTGGAGCAATTAAATAAACAATAACTTTGAGAATTTTGATAAAAATAATTTCCAATATTTATGGCCACGGGATCAAGGATAATAATTTTAAATAAAAAAAACATTTTATTGAACCATCGTATTAAAAATGGTCAAGAATATTATGTACTCCAAGAAGGAACGATGAAAAAGAATGAATCGCCAAAAGATACGGTTATAAGAGAAACCAAAGAAGAAACAAATCTTAACATTGAATTGGATAATTTGCTGTGGAAGACCAATGAATATGTAAAAGGTAAAAAGAAACTAGCTTACTATTTTTTAGCTAAAAACTTTACTGGCAAATTGCAATTAGGTGGTCCAGAAATTAAAAAACAATCCCCAAATAATATTTATTTACTAGAATGGATTCCAATAGAAAAATTAACAAAAATTTTATTATATCCTAAAAATATAGCCTTAAAAATTATAACAAAATTCAACCAAAATATAATATGAAAGAAATAACTTGGGACCATTTTCAAAATGTAGAAATTAGAGTAGGTACGATAATTGATGTACAAAGTTTTCCTGAAGCCAGAGTTCCTGCTTACAAAATCACAGCAGATTTTGGGCCAGAAATTGGTATTAAAAAATCTAGCGCTCAAATAACAACTTTATATACGAAAGAAGAATTACTAAACAAACAAATAATTGGCGTAGTTAATTTTCCACCCAAACAAATCGGACCGTTCATCTCTGAATTTTTAGTTACAGGTTTTGTCCAAGAAAATGGTGCTGTAATCTTGGCTGTGCCCGACAAAAAATCAATAAACGGCGCCAAGTTAGCTTAAAAAATTTTCACTTTTAAATATAAGATTTAACGAAACCCGCCAGCTCACACTGGCGGGTTTTTCTTTCAAAAAAAACCAGTTGTTTAAGACAACTGGCAAACCTTTATTACTTTACTTTGTTTTGTTCAGCTTTATTCCACGCACCCGGATGAGATCCAACCAATCAGCACACCTTGAATATCATAAATATAAAACCCATCAATAAAATCATTCTGATACGAATGTTGAGGAAGCTGAAACATAGAGCTAGGGGCTAACAGCTGGATCCAATTAGTTGTTTCACCTTTAATTTGAGTAACACATCGAACCCTCAGGGGATAGCTATTGGTATTTTCAAGATAATTGATCTCGCCAGAACTCAGAAATACAACTCCTTCACTTTCACAATTTTTACCGTAATATTTATACGAAGGTGAAGCAGACATGGGCTTCTGCACAACATCGCCATCAGCCAACGGCGAAGTAGCAATAGGCTTATGTTCTTCAGAACAACCAGCCACCAAAAACAAAACAGTTAGCAACAGGAAAAACTTCTTCATAGTATTCTCCTTGAACAAAGTTAGTTTGAAAGAACGAAACATTATTTAACGTAACAACCATCAAACATCAATACAAAACTTTACAAGAAAAATTATTCTTTGTCAAGCCAAGTTAATAAATATAAAAAAATGAAAAATTTTAAATAAAATACCCTGGGAAATAATATCCCCCCAGGGCTTTGTTTAGTCAACTAATTGAAGAGCTTTGACAAGGTACTCCCCAGCCAAATCCCAATCAATGGGATCAAGAGCATTACCACTAGGGCGAAGTTGACCTTGTGCATCGAAACTCAAATCAGGAAATTCTTTTAGCAGTGGTTCAAGTAAGTGAATCGATTTTGGTCCAAGTCCACCAGCCACACTAATACCAAGATCAGGAAATATTTTTCGAATAAGTCTAATAAAAGGCAGGAGTTCCTGAGCATCAAGACCAATGCCTCTTCCCATACTTTTATCCAATAAAACACGCTGAATCACACCTTCATAATCACCAATTCTACGAACAACTTCTTGCGGATCATCATTGGATTCAGCCAAAGCATTCTTACCGATTTGAAGAATTACCTCAACTTGTTTTCTTGAGGTGTGAAGACCATTGGCAATCTGTCCCGGATCAGGCCAAATCATATCCAACTGCAAAGAGTGAATCCAAATGCCACCATAATAAGAAATAGCCAAGTCAAGACTTTTCCAAAGATCCGACTCATCATCATAATCTACATAATGCAAGCAATTATAAACCTGATCTGAAGAAAAAATACTAGCAATTGTTTTTTTGTCAGGAAACGCAGTTTGCCATTTAGTTGGAATGTTATGAAGCGTTTTATAACTCATCATAACACCAACGTGCAATTTCTGATTTGAATCAGCAGGTAAATGCTTTGCAAATACTGTCAACATTTTTTGAACTTGCTCAAAGGACATAAAATCAGTAATTCCGATATATGGCTCCATAATATCCCTCCTTTTCGTGATTCAAAATATTATATTGAAAACAACAAAATGGTTCCACGTTAACTTGAACTTTTACCTTTTTATAAACGTTCTATAAAAAAGACCAATTTAATGTTACAATACGATTAAGACACATATAACTTATCTATAAAAAATATGAAAGTAATAATCTGCACAGAAAATAAAGCTAAAATTACTGCGGTTAAAGAGGTTCTAGATAAAGTCTGGACAGAATTTGAAATAATTAGTGAAAAATTTTCTTCTGAAGTTTCCGAGCAACCAATAACTGAAGAAGAAGGAATGGCCGGAGCAATTAACAGAGCAAAAAACGGCCAACTAAAATACCCTGAGGCTGATTATTATATTGGTCTGGAAGGATATGTTGATACAAATAAATATGGAATGTTTTTGGCTGGAATTGTAGCCATAATTAATAAGCAAGGAAATATTGGACTTGGTTCAAGCGCCAAAATGCAATTACCGACATTTATTCAAACAAGTATTAACAATGGTCAAGAATTAGGACCACTAATGAAAGATTTAATGAATGATTCAAAAGACAACATTAGACAATATGATGGCACTAATGGAATTTTTTCAAAAGGACTTTATAATAGAGTTGATGAATTCAAAGACGCAACTAAATGTGCCCTCGTTAAATTTCTATCTCCTGAATTTTTTGAAAAAATTAAATAATTAAAAATAATTTTTAACCATATACAAAATAAAAATATGTTCAAAGAATTCAAAAAATTTGCCATTAAAGGTAATATGATTGACATGGCTGTTGGTATTATAATCGGTGCAGCTTTTGGTAAAATTGTCAGTTCTTTAGTGGCTGATGTTATTATGCCACCGATTGGCGTAATCTTGGGCGGAATCGATTTTTCAAATTTAGCTATAACTTTGCGTCAAGCGACTGCAACAACTCAAGCTGTAACTCTAAATTATGGCTTATTTATCAATAATATAATTGATTTTTTAATAATCGCTTTTGCCATCTTTATCATTGTTAAGCAGATCAATAAATTAAAAAAGAAAGAGGAAGCTAAACCAGCCAAAACATCAGAAGAAGTTTTATTGCTCCGCGAAATTAGAGATCAACTAAAAAATGAATAACTATGCTTAAAAAAATTATTATACTTTCCATTATTTTAATAATAGCATTGGGTTATTTTATTTATCCGAAAATTCAAGAATTAACTATCAAACAAAGAATAAATAAAGCTAATTACTGCGAAGTTGACTCTGATTGTGTAGACGCTGGGGGCAAATGTCCTTTTGGCTGTTGGGTTTATGTTAACAAAAATGAAGTTACCAAAATTTCTGAATTAATATACAATTTTGAATCAAACTGTGTTTATGATTGTGTAAATTGTCCAACTGCAGTTTGCTTAGACAAAAAATGCCAAGAAATATGCAATTAAAAAATATTTTAGAAAACTTATGAAAAAACTTCAATTAGCTCTCTTAGTACTTATTATTTTAGTGATTAGCTCAACTGTTTTCTTTTATCAAAAAAACAAACAAACAATAAAAATTCTAGACACCAGTCAAACCACGGAAAAAACTATTGATTCAGTTGTTGAAGCCAACAATCAATTTGCTTTGGATTTATATAAAAAGTACAAAACAAAGGATGGTAACATCTTTTTTTCTCCATATAGTTTATCTAGCGCCCTAGTCATGACTTATGAAGGAGCAAAAGGGGAAACAGCCGAGGAAATACAAACTGTTTTTCATTTCCCTAAGGATGATTTAGCTAGAAGATCTGGTTATGCTGGTTTATATAATCAAATAAATCAAACTGATAAAAAATATAAGCTTAATACTGCTAACGCGCTGTGGGCAGATCAAAGTTTTCAATTATTAGATCAATATTCCAATTTAATCGATCAATTTTATGGGGGCAAAGTAACTAATCTTGATTTCAAACAAAAAGCAGACGAATCACGCGAAACAATTAATAATTGGGTTGAAGATCAAACTAACAATAAAATTAAAAACTTAATTCCGGCTGGATTTATTGACAAATTAACTAGGCTAGTTTTGACTAATGCTGTTTATTTCAAAGGTTCATGGTTAAATGAATTTGACGAAGATTATACTCTAGATCAAGATTTTCAAATTACAAAAAACAATCAAGTCAAAGTAAAAATGATGCATAAAAATGATAGCCAAGAAAAGTATAACTACTCAGAGAATTCTCAAATGCAAATACTAGAAATGCCTTATGCTGGCGAAGAATTATCAATGTTATTTATTTTACCAAAAAATAATGATCTTGAATCAGTAGAAAATTCACTAAGTCGAGAAAACTTAGACGCTTGGAAAAATAATTTCAGAAAACAAAATGTTAATATTTTCATCCCAAGATTTAAATTTGAAACCAAATATTTTCTAGCTAACGATTTAGCTGAAATGGGTATGCCAACAGCTTTTGAAGATATGGCCGACTTTTCTGGTTTAAGCGACAAAAACAAACTAGCCATTAGCCAAGTCATTCATCAAGCTTTTGTCGAAGTTAACGAAGAGGGTACAGAAGCTGCTGCGGCCACGGCTGTTATAATAAAAGCTAGCATGTCTTCAGGTGATTTTAAACCACCAGCTATACCAATTTTTAAAGCTGATCACCCATTTATCTTTTTAATTCAACAAAACGATTCTGGAAATATTTTATTTCTTGGTCGAGTTACAAATCCGGAACAATAAAAAAACTCAATGACAACAAAAAAAAATCTTAAACTCGGTATATTTTTAGTGGAGAAAAATGTAATAATTTTCACTTATTTCTCCAATCCGCTACACTCCAGTCGAAATGACAAGTAGGATTACATTTTTCAAAAACGCAGAACACCACATTGTCTTTTCGACCGATACGAAGTGAGTGGAGAAAAATGTAATAATTTTCACTTATTTCTCCAATCCGCTACACTCCAGTCGAAATGACAAGTAGGATTACATTTTTCAAAAACGCAGAACACCACATTGTCTTTTCGACCGATACGAAGTGAGTGGAGAAAAATGTAATAATTTTCACTTATTTCTCCAATCCGCTACGCTCCAGTCGAAATGACAAGTAAGATTACATTTTTCAAAAACGCAGAACCTTCCCTTTTAGGTTAATTTCTGCTAAAATACACAAAGTAAACTATTAATAATTATAAAACTTATGTCATTCGAAAATCTAGCAATGCAAACACCAGCGAAAAAGGAACTCCCAACTATTGAATTAAGCCAAGAAGATTTTAATTTACTTCATACCTCTTTTGGTAAAGGCGGTGAAGATGTTACCGAGCTAATGGCTCAAAAAGGAATTACTTATGATTCTGGCGATATTATTGCAGTTATCGACGGTAAGAGGAGAATGTTTACCACAAAAAAAAGTGATTTTTTCACAGAATTAGCACCAGAAACAGTTGAAGAAAAACATGGATCTGAAGTTCGAAATTCAATCGATTCAATATAATTTTTTTAGCTAATCCAAATTTTAAATAAAAACAAAATATTTATGCTTCAAAAGTTTTTACATCTAAAAAAACATCACCAATTATTATTCAGTTTTATAGTTTTATCAGGAGTAGTTTGTTTATGGAGAGGAATTTGGGGTCTATTAGACATGTATCTAATGCCAAGCAATACAGAACTAAGTTTTGTTTTCTCAATTATCTTAGGTTCTATAATAATTGGCACAACCCATTACACAATTGACAAACTAGTTTAGTTTTTATCAATTATGACTGTAATTAAAAGGAAGTGGGACATTCTAACTGACAAGCAACGCCAAGTGGCAAGAGAGGAAGTAATTAGATTTTTTGCCCAAGAGCTGGACCAAGAAATTGGCTTTATTATGGCTGAACAGATTTTAGATTTTTTCTTGGAAATGAATTTTACTCCTACTTACAATTACGCTATTGAAGACTCAAAAAAATTACTCAAGAAAAGATTCCAAGATTTTGAGTTTGATTTAGATTTACTAATTAATAAGTAAAACAAAAATTTAATCGTCCGTTTAAATAAAAGGCCGAATCGTCAACCGACAAACACAGGAGCGAAAAATGTACCAACAACCCCCAAAAAGTGCTTTACTTTGGTATGATCTAAAAAATGCAGTTAGAAGATTAAAGTATAGAGTTTGGAATAAACACCTTTTACTCAGTTGGTATAAACTATGGGTTAGAAAAGATGAATTTCATCGCTCACTTGACCTGGATGGTCGCGCGCTAGAAGTAATGACAAAAAAAGAAAGACAAATTTATTGTAAAGACTTAGTCAAAAGACGAGAAATTGCTCATTATAAAGATCTAAAGACCGAACTGGATCAATTGTTACAAAAAAATTGAAAGTTGTGCTTTCCTTGCAAAAAAAATTCCCACTTGGAAAGCCAAGTGGGAATATGTTTTCTTTATTCGTTGCAAAAATTTGCCAGCAAGGCAGTTCCTTCATGTTGGGAATACCCATAATCAATTTGATAGGGAAATTCCCCAGACTCATCTTCAGGTCGATAAACCAATGCATTGTCTTCGTTAAGTTCTTTACCCTGTTTGGCGAGTCGAACAACTGCCTCCAATGCACGCAAAATCTCCGACTTATCACTGCCACTGATTGCGATAAAAAGATGCATCGTAACCTCCCTTGTCCTTTTGTTATTTTAACATAAAGCAACACTAACAACATATAATATACTATAATTTATAATTTGTCAATAATAATCTACTAAAATCCAAAAAACATAAAACTATATGGGTCATATAACACCAAAAAACTATCTAAATTTACAATCAAGATTGGACCGTTCACCTCAAGGAGCGCCAGCGAGTGAGACTTTATTCAAAATCTTACAAGTTCTTTTTACTGAAGAAGAAGCTGGCTTAGTTTCCAAGTTGCCAATTAACTTTGTAACGGCTAAAAAAGCTTCTAAAATTTGGAAAAAAACTGTCAAAGAAGCTGAAGAAATCCTTGATGAATTGGCTAATAAAGGTTTATTTCTTGATATTCAAAAAGATGATGATCGTGCTTATATATTAGCCCCAACTATGGCTGGTTTTTTTGAATTTTCAATTATGCGCACTGATGGAAAATTTGACCGCAAACTTTTATCTGAACTTTATCACCAATATATAAATGTGGAAGATCGTTTTGTCAAAGAAGTCTTGGCTATTGAACCATCAATCGCCAGAACTTTTGTTCATCAAGATACTTTATGCGAACAAGCTAAAACTGAAATTTTAGATTATGAAAAAGCTACCGAAGTAATTAACACAGCTTTTTGTATAACTGTTGGAACTTGTTACTGTAGGCACAAAATGGAACATCTGGGTAAAGCTTGTGATATGCCTCAAGAAGTTTGCTTAACTTTTAATAATCCTGCTCAAAGTTTAGCAAAACACGGAATTGCCAAAAAAATATCCAAAGAAGAAGCTCACAAAATTCTCAAACAATGTATAAATCTTGGTTTAGTACAAATTGGAGATAATGTAAAAAATGAAGTGGGCTGGATATGTAATTGTTGCGGTTGTTGTTGTGAAGCTCTCTTGGCTTACAAAAAGATTGGGGATAGACCAGCAATCAATAGCAATTACCAACCAAAAGTTGATTATAATAAATGTCTTGGTTGTGGTCTTTGTGCTAAAAAATGCCCAGTGGATGCAATTACTATAAAAGACAACAAACCTGTAATTGATTTTCAGGTTTGTATTGGTTGTGGAGTATGCACGAGATTTTGCGCGCCCAAAGCCATAGAAATGACTAAACGAGATAATACTAAATTTGTTCCAGAAAGTACATTTGAACGTTTTGTTATAGGTGCAATCAATGAAGGTAAATTGCAAAATTTAATTGTTGATAATTATAATCTTTGGACATTTGAACTTGTTCGAAAATTTTTAAAAGTAATTCTAGAATTACCACCAATCAAAAGAAAATTAGCTGATCAGCAGTTACAATCAAAATACATTAATAAACTTCGCAAAAAATACTTTGAAATGAAAAAAATAATATAAACTAAAAAATAACCTTATGAAAAAACTATTTTTAATTTTATTTTTAATTGTTTTACTAACTGGTTGCACTAAAACAAGTGAAAACAATCAAAACAATGAAAACGCAAATTTGAAATTAACAAAAAACAACTCTAACTGTTTTCAACTTGAAGAATTAGTTGATGAATACGGTTGTACTCCAACTATGATTTGTGAAACTGGCCAAGTTTGTCGCAAAGGTGCTTGTTTCAATGAAAATGAAGCTCCAGACAAATACGGTTGCTATCCATCAACAATTTGTTCAACAAGCCAAGTTTGTCGCAAGGGAACTTGCGTTAAGGAAGAAACAGCTTTAGATGCTTACGGTTGCGCTCCAAATATACAGTGTGCAGACAATCAAGTTTGCCGACAAGGAATTTGTTATACTATTTGCCAAGAATAAAAAAAATATAATTATAACAAAAAAACACTAGACTTACCTAGTGTTTTAAATTTATTTAAAAATTTTATTTTTCTACTATAACTTTTTGCTCAACTGGCATTTGGTCAAAAACACCCTTGATAACATCGAACAAAAGATAAACTGCTGAACTGACAAACCCAATGCCCAACCATTGAACAAAAGTTATATTACCTTGTATAAAAATTTTATTGAGAACTGTTGTTATAGGAACGGCAATTACTAGAATTGAAGTAAAAACTGAGGCTGGTAAACGTTTCAAAGCATGAGCCCAAGTATAAACATAACCCAACAATAAAACAGAAGTAACAATAATCCACTGCCAACCAACTATCGGAAGTTGTAAAATCAAACCAGCACTACCCGTTACCATTAAAAATACAAGCATGATAATCGCTCCAAAAAACATTCTTGCCCAAGCAACTATTTCTGGTTCAACTCTTCGTAATACTTTTTTAGCCACAATATACTCAATTGACCAAAATAAAGTTGCACCTAATATTAATAATTCAGCTGAACCAAACTGAAAAGATTTAAAACCAGAAAGTAAATAATTACCAACGATCAAAAGTAGCAAAGCAAACAATTGCATTTTGCCAATTTTTTCTTTTAAAAAAGTAAGAGCCAATAAACTAACCCAAACAAATAATGTTTTGTGAATAACAGCAGCATTTACAGAAGTCGCTAGACTCAAACCCTTAAAAAACATTAGAAAGGGGATGCTTCCGCCAATAAATCCAATAGTAACTAATCTAACCCAATCACCTTTTTTAATAGCCTTTAATTTCTTTACAATAAAAGGCGAAACTATGAATAAAGAAAGAACCAAGGCCACAAATAAATTTTTAACTGTTGTTAAAACATATGGATTAGAAATTGAATTTGAAGCAAATTTGTTTAGAAAAACTGAAACTCCACTGATAAAAGCTGCAGCCAAAGCAAATGAAAATCCTTTACGCATAACTAATTTTGTTTTAATAATTTAATTAATTCCAAAGCTTCATCAGCTGGAATTTTTTGCATAGCTAGATTAGCGTTAACAAGCACCCAATCGCCAATCTGTATATCAACTAACGCAGATATTGTAACTCTTTTTTCTTGTTTCTTCAAATCGTGCGCAATCGCAGTTACCTGATCTTCAAACCTAATTATTTGATAAGGGAAAGTTAAACACATAACAAAAAATTATTTAACAATTCTAATTATTACTTAAGCTAAAACACTATTTTACTTTATTACACTTGAACAATCATTACAAAAACCATAAAAAAACAAACGATGACCAGTTACTTTATAATTATGTCTTTTTTGTATTTGCGAATTAAGTTCTAACAATTCTTCTTGACTAACATTTTCCACTTTATCACATTGTTCACAAACCAAATGATAGTGATTAGTAACGATTCCATCATAGCGAACATGATCTTTGCCATAATACAAAGGACAAACTAAGCCCATTTGCTCCAAAACAATTAAATTTCGATAAACTGTACCAAAACTAATTCTAGGCATTTTTTTTCTAACTGCCTCAAAAACATGTTCAGCCGTTGGATGGGTGAGTGACTTATCTTTTACATAATCATAAATAACTTGACGCTGATCAGTCATTCTAAAACTGGGACTAAGCATATATATGCAAATTAATATATTAAAATAAGTACATTATTAAGAATAATTCCTAATTAGATTATAATACAAATAGGGAGTAGCGTCAAAAGTTATCCACAGGCAGTACAGAAAAAACCATCTAACCTTAAACTATAAAAAAATAAAAATAAATAACTAAATTTACCACCCTCACTCCCCTAAAAAAAAAGAGTGCCACCAATTGGCAACTCCCCTGCTCCACTCCCGAACCAAGAATCAATCTTAATTAATAATCTTTACAAGTTTCAGGTTAGCCATAGCACCGTTAATTAAACTTTCCACGTCAATCCCCTTTTCTAATTCTAAAATATCAGCTAATTGCCCTCTTGTTTCTGGATGCTTAGCAATCATCAAACTACAACAATCTTCATACGGTAAAGTTGAAATCTCATAGGTTTTAATCAGTCTAGCTATATCCATAATTTCGACTTTATTCATACCAATTAATGGTGCAAACTTTAACATATCAGTCGCATTATAAATTACTTGTATATTCTCCATTGTTTGAGAAGCAACTTGAGCTAAACTATCACCAGTCACCAAAGCACTAGCCTTAATTTTCAAAGCCAACCTTTCCGCAATTTTAAACATTAATCTGCGATAAACAATCATTCTTTTGTCAGAAGGAATTTGCGCAATCACTTGTTGTTGCAATTGTGCAAACGGAACAATATACAATTCACTTTCGCCTTGAAAGCAACTCAACCTTTGAACTAATTTATTAATTTTACTTTCCACGCCAGTTTTATTTATCGTTTGGTTGTGGAAATGAACAAAAACAACTTTGGCTCCACGTTTCATCATTTGAAAAGCTGCTACTGGACTATCAATGCCACCAGACAAAAGACAAATTATTTTACCTGTAGCACCAATTGGTAATCCGCCAATTCCTTTTATTTTATTACCCAAAACAAATGTTTCTTTTTTGGCAATTTCAATTTTAATAATCATGTCTGGATTATGTACGTCAACTATTAATTCATTATCATAATTTTCAAAAATATATGAACCAACTTCACTACTAACTTCGGGTGAGTTTAATGGAAATTGTTTAAATGATCTAGTTGTTTCAATTTTAAATGATTTTGGCTGGTATTTTTCAAGCAAATGCAAAGATGCTTTTTTTATTTCAAGTAAATCAGTTTTTGTTTTATGTCCAATCAAAATCGTAGCTATACCAGAAATAAACTGTAATTTTTTAACGCAATCAGCAACCTTTTCTTCTTCCAAGAATAAACAAATTTGTTTTCCTACAAGTTTAACTTCTTTTTCAAGTTTGGTAATTTGTTTTATGTTTTCTAATAAATGTTTAATAAAAAAACCCTGATTCTTGCCTTTCAGACTAATCTCATCATAATGAATGATAATTGTAATTATTTCTTTTGCCATAAATTGCCTTTTTTAACAACTCACTTAATCATATAATAAATTATGAATGTTTGCAACTCTTTTATCTAAATTTAGCCATTGGTATTGACAAATATAATTTTTCGTGATATAATTGAAACATGAGATTTAGGAAATGATAAAAAATTTGCTATAATATGTTTAGAAATTTTACTTTTATATAATTATATTTATCTTAACTAAAATTATTATGCCAAAAAATGTTGACTTACCAAGCCTTCAGGCAGAAGTCTTAAAAGAAGAAGAAAGAAAAAATCTACCAGAAGCTAAAAAACGCAAATTTAGTATTGTTAAAGATCAAGCTGAGATTCCTGAAACAAATCAAGAAAACATGAACAAAGCGACTGAATACGCTGAAATGGTTCGTGAATATTCTGCACAACTTAATGAAGTTAAAAAACTTTTCATGAAAGGCAATAGAGAAGTTGCAGTTCGATCATTAGAAGCACCTTTAATTACTCTTGTTTATTCTGCAGAAAAATTACAAGCTATTTATAAAAATGAAGAGATTTCTGAACGTGATAAACAAAGAATCCCAGGTTTAGAAAATATCATCAGAATGAGCTTACAAAAGATAAAAACTTTTGACAAAACGATGGCAGACATAAGAACAGCTGAGGGTCAAAAAAATCTTCGTCGAGATATTAGTGAAGCTTTAGAAGACATCAAAACAGCAGAACCAACCACTCCAGTAATTGTCAAAGCTCCAATTGGTGAATCATTTAAAGAACAAAACAAAGATCTTTTAGATAAAATGAAAAGGTTGGATAGCATGATTGAAGCTCAAACTTCTGGTGTTGGAGGATTTTTCCGAAAAATGTTTAGCTCGAATATTAGAGAACTAAAAAAACAAAGAATGGAACTAATGCAAGAAATGGAAGAACGAACTCCAAGTGCTACTCGCCCATCTGCTAGTCGTGCTCACACAGCTATGCGAGAAGCTTCAGCTAGATTAAATAGAAATATTACCACAGCTGGTCAAGTTGGTAGATTTTCAGAACCAACTGGTGATGGTTTTACTGGAAGTAAAGTTGAACTTAAGCCAGAAAAAAACAAAGAAAAAGCAATTGACATGAAAGAATTTGAAGAAGTAAAAAAACGAAAAGAAGAATTAATGAAAAAATTAAGCACTTTTTCTACTGACCCAGTTTACGGTGCTAGAATCTCAAAAATCATTGGAGAAAAACCAGTCGCACCAGTTGAAGAACAAAAACTTTCTGCTGATGACGAAGCCTTAGCAACATTTAAAAGACAACAAAAAGGGTTTGGTGGTTTCTTCCGAAAAATATTTGGTTATTCAGCCAATGAAAAAATGGACTTGGAAGATCAAAAGAATATTTACGAAGACAAAGCTATGGGTGCAGTTGATCCAAACAAAAGAACTTATCTAGCTAAAAAGGCTGCCAAAGAAATGAAAAACAAATTAAGAGATGGTGGTAAAGGCACAATGGTCAATTAAATTACAGAAGCAAAAAATCCCGTATTAACGGGATTTTTTGCTTCTAAATAATAAATATTTTCAATGATTTTTAATCGTTTAACAACTTAACAATTTTCTTAACAAAAACACTCTTTACTATTCAATTATTTCTATAGCCTTGCCGTTAACCAACGCATCGGTAATTTTCTTATAAGCTGATTCCAAAATTCGTTGAAATGTACTTTGTGATGTATTCATCATTTGAGCAGCTTTTATTTGCTCTAAATCATTAACATTGCGAAGTCTTAAAGCTTCTAACTCTTCCATCGTTAAATTAACAATTTCCAAGGCTGACATAGGTACGCCTTGAGGCTTAAAATATTTTACTTCTGGATTAAATCTTACTCGCCTACAACTTTTTGGTCTTGGGCACATATTGATATTTTAATTTAGTTATGTAATAATTTTACGAGAAAGAAGACCACCTACCCCAACATTTTTTGTCGGAGTAGACTCCACGGTCTTCTTTTTACTTTTGGCTTTCTAAAGTCTTTATTTCTTCTTGAATAGCCACAAGTTCGTTTTGCGGAAATTTTTCTTCTTCTTGCAAAGCTAATAATTCATTTGTGGCTGAATAAAATCTCCGACCACAACAAACTCCCCCATTCATTCTTTGTCCAACGCCTGAACCACAAAAACCTCTACCTCGTCCACTCATTGCACCTTGACCCATTGGGCCAGTCCCATTCATTTTTGGCATACTTTTATGATTAACTATTTATTAATTGATTAATTAATGATTTCTTGAACAATCGACCTTGATCAATGCTCATTATGAGTATATACCCAAAACAAAAGTTTGTCAAATTTAAATGTTTTTCGCTAAATAAATTAACACTATTTCAATCAACTAAAACATGCTATACTTATAATAATTGTAATAATTAATAAAAATAATTATGAAAAAAATCTTTTTTGGAGTTGTGATTATGCTGATGGCAATTTCCACTATTTATCCAGTTTCAGCTGCTACTATGGCTGGAAAATTAAAAGGCAAAATCTTGCTGCAAGTTGAAAATCACGGCGAAGCTTGGTATGTAAATCCAAGTAATAGCCAACGCTATTATTTAGGCCGGCCAGCTGATGCTTTTCAAATTATGAGAGAATTAGGTCTTGGCATAAATGAAGCTAATTATCAAAAATTTAATGGCCAAGCACCAGCCAATTTGTCTGGTAGAATTTTACTTCGAGTTGAAGCTCACGGCGAAGCTTATTATGTAAATCCAACTGATTTAAAAATGTATTATTTAGGTCGACCAGCAGATGCTTTTCAAATTATGCGTCAATTAGGACTTGGCATTACTAATGAAAACTTGAATCAAATTGATATTAGTGCCAATTCAAAAAGACCGCTACCATCAGAAAACGGCCCAGAACAAAAATTAGTTGAAATGATTTCTGCTGTAGATACTTGCTCAGCCTATCAATTAACAAAGCAATCAATTACAATTTCAGATGAAATGACTTTAACTATGGATCTTGATAATGAAATTTTGGGAGAACACAATGCTGACAAATGTAATTATAGATACAAAGCAAAAAATGTAGTTGTTAGTGTAAATGAAGATCAATTCCAACACGCCTTAGACTCAGGAAAAACAGCAGAAGAAATTAATAAAATCGTTTCTGACATGCAAAACTATTTAGATGCATTCGAAACTTCCCCAGACACTTATGTTCGAATTAATAAATCAGAATTAAAGCAAATGTTACAGAATTGGTTAGATCAAGGTTATTGGAAAAGTGATTCAAGCGCTGAAAGCAGTATAGAAATATACAATACTTGGCTAGAAGGTCATGGGGCTATTGGAGTTAGTTTTACTACACCCAAATATTCAATCATGATGAAAGATGTTTCGGGCGAAAATGGCCAATTAACTGTTATATTAAACGACAAAGAATATATTTTAAATGTAAATGACAATGCTATAGTTGATGGCTACGAATTTGTTTATTTAGGTACCACGCCTACGACTTGTACCATTAACGGAGAAGACTTTTCTGGAGCAGACTGCCCCGGAAGATATAATTACGCTATAAAATATAAACAAAGAGAATTATAATTTTCATAACAAAAAATGGCCAATGTATGTTGGTCATTTTTGTAAACCCGATATATAATTTATAATTTTTCTCACTTTGTAAAACACAAAAAAAAACAGTGAATATTCACTGTTTTTTTGTCCTCGTACTGTACTGTATAATCTGGCAAGCTTTTACGGCTCGCCAGGTACGTATGTTCTGGCAAGCTTTTA
>CAYSUN010000028.1:0-16721 GCA_964434235.1 uncultured Gammaproteobacteria bacterium
CAAAAGAAAAATTTATTCCTTGGGTAATAGAAACTTCAGTTGGCTTAAATAGAATGTTATTGGCTGTTATTTCAGATGCTTATACAGAAGAAGAATTAGGAGAAGGTGAATCAAGAATTGTTTTAAAACTAAAAAAAGAATTAGCTCCAGTAAAAATTGCAGTCTTTCCATTAATGAAAAATAAAGCAGAACTTGTAGCAAAAGCTGAGGAAGTTTTTAATAAGCTTAAAAATAAGTGGGTTTGTGAATTTGACGATAATGGAAATGTTGGTAAAAGATATCGACGACAAGATGAAATTGGAACTCCTTATTGTATAACTGTTGATTTTGAGACTTTAGAAACAGATAATTCAGTCACCGTTAGAGACCGTGATACTATGCAACAAGAACGAGTAAAAATTGAGGAACTGGAAAAATTCTTTACTCAAAAATTTTAATCAATTTAGAAATAAAAGGCCCGTTTCGAATAATATCGAATACGGGTTTTTTTATAAAACAATAATTTAAATTTTTCTACCATCACATGTTTACTTATTATGAATTTTATCTAAATTGAGTGCTTTCATGTTTTTTTAGATTACATATCAAGCAATTGACTGTTTGACCTTATAATGATAGTGTACAATGTTAATGTAGTTCTTTGACAACTAAAAACCTTAAGGAGGTTTGTTATGAGAAAGATTGCGAAATTAATTATTTCAGTTTTTGTTTTCTTTTTTTGTTTTGAAGCCTATGCTTGCCAAGACTTTGGAGAAACGTGCGTTATTGACTCGAATTGCTGTGGTGGAATGACTTGCAGTTGGTTTGGCTGTGATTGTGAAGATGGTCAATACCCAAATTATTGTGACCAAAACTGTTGGAGTAATTGTTCTAGCGGATACGAATTTATCTGCACTAATAGTGGTGGGGAATGCCACAAAATTTGCGAGGATCAATGTTCGTATAGTGATTTACTTAATTCACCATACTGTGATGGGTTTTATAGTTTAACCTGTCAAAGTAGTAATGGTTGTCTTGTTGAAAACGGACAATCATGCGCGTTTAATTGTAATCCTCTTACTGGTGCATGTAATTCACAACCTTATGATCCTTGCAAAGAAATAAAATGTTATAACAATGATGAATATTGCTATGATAGCAATAACGTTAGACAAGAAAAGTATGATGAATGCGGTAGTGATGAACAATCTTGTTCTCAGCCATATTGCAAGAGTGGTAAAGTTGTTTACGATGACATTGATATTGATCGTGGATGTACAAGTAATAGTTGTTTTGAAAATGACTATTCATCAACTGTTACAGTTGAAACATGTGCTTGCGGTTGCTCAAATGGTAGTTGCATCTCTCCATGTTGTACAAATGATTGTTCTCCTTCAGGCAAGAAAGAATGTATTAATGCCACCTCAATTAAAACGTGTGGTAATTATGACACAGATTCTTGCTACGAATGGGGAAGTTTTCAATCTTGCCAATGCTTTAATGATGCATGCCAAACTTGCATTAATGAGTGTACGTATGGACAAGTTGGTTGTTCAACTAATAATCTAAGTAAATGGACTTGTTCACAAAGTATTATTGATGGTTGTTGGGACAAGGTTAATGTCAGTTGTGGAACTGGAAAAATTTGTAGTAATGGCACTTGCATTGATAATTGTACAAATGATTGTTCTCCTTCAGGCAAGAAAGAATGTATTAATGCCACCTCAATTAAAACGTGTGGTAATTATGACACAGATTCTTGCTACGAATGGGGAAGTTTTCAGTCTTGCCAATGTTTTGATAATGCTTGTCAAACTTGCACAAATGAATGTATTTCTGGTGATATTGGTTGCTCAGCAAATGCTACAAGTAAATGGACTTGTGTCCAAAGTTTTATTGATGGCTGTTGGGATAAATCATATGCAACCTGTTCGGCAGGTCTGACCTGTACTAATGGCAACTGTAGTACAATTTGTTCAAATGAATGTACTGCTCAGCAAGCTTTGAATTCGCCATACTGTGAAGGATCAGCTTCATTGACGTGTACACTTGGTAGTGATGATTGTTATAACGAAAGCGGACAATCTTGTTCATATGATTGTAATATTTTTACAGGTAATTGTAATCCTGTACCAGTTTGTACAAATGAATGTGCGCCCTTAGGCGTAAAAGAATGTATTGATGCTGTATCAATTCAAACGTGTGGTAATTATGACGCAGATTCTTGCAATGAATGGGGGAGTTTTCAATCCTGTCAATGTTTTAATGATGCCTGCCAAACTTGCATTAATGAGTGTACGTCTGGACAAATTGGTTGTTCAACTAATAATCTGAGTAAATGGACTTGTGCACAAAATATCTTCAATGGATGTTGGGAAACTGTGACAGTAAATTGTAGTAGCGGAACAGTTTGTAATAATGGTATCTGTGTAACTAATTGTTTACCATCGCAAGATCACAAAGCTTGTAGTGGAACAGATTTAGTTTGGAAAAATGCCTGTAATGTAATAACTGAAGTGATTGAAGATTGCACTAAAATGCCAACTATTTGCGATGACACGCTTAATGGGCTTTGGAGTGAAGGTTTTTGTTCAACCCAAGATTTAGTTTGCTATTATGGTAAAAACACAATCTGTGAATGTGGTTGTGAGAGCAATTTATGCATTTCACCATGTTGTGAAAATGAGTGTTCTCAAGCTTCTTATGGCTGTCAAAATTCAGATACAGCTTGGATTTGCAACTATAATTCTTTAACTAAATGCTATGAAAAAGAATTTGTTGATTGTCCAATAAACGTTCTGTGCAGTAATGGAAGCTGTCAATCACCAGTAGAGGATTGTAAAATTATCTCTGCGTATTGGGACACTGGTATACCTGAAAGTCCTGATTTGGTTTTTGATGGCACGGAAGTATCAATTGTTATAGTTACTCAGGGATGTGTTGGACGAGCAGTTGATATTACCATTAAGGAAGATTCAATTCTTTTTTTACCTGATGATTATGTTTTTGGTGTTTGTGCTTACATTCCTGAAAATGGAATACTTAATTATCATTGGAATGTTGCATATTGGGATAATTATATTGGCGGTAAGCTTTTTGATTATGTAGAAATTCTTTGGGAATATTTTTATGCGGATCTTTACGCTTCAGTAAAAATTATTGGTACTAATGTAAAAGTTGAAACTGATATTTTGAAAGTACTACCTTCTGTGGCAACATTTGCTGATTTATCAGGGATCCTTGAAGAAAATCCTATCGTACAAATGTCTGAATGCCTAAATTACTCGACTGACGAAGCAACCGAAGAGTGTATGCTATATTGGCAGGAACTTGGTTTAGAACCAATGCATTATTTTGTTGAGTTTATCAATAATGAAGATGTCAGATTAGTAGGAACGATAATTGTTTGTAAATCAATGGAATATGGTGGTTGGATGATTTGCGCTGGTGGAACACTTGGTACTTTGGGGCTAGGAGCTCCAGTTGCTTGTGTTGTTGGTGGTGGTGTTGTTTTGAGTGGAGTTTTATGTGATATTTTCTTTCTACCCGAAGAAACGTTTGTTATCGATCAAGCATTGATGTTTGTCGATTTTCCTGGATTTGCAACCGTCGAATTTGCCAACATTGCAAAAGGTACAAGAAAAGCAAAGGTACTAAGTTATTTGATGGATGCCTCAAAAAAATATTTGGATGAAGGATATTCAGTAGTTAAACAAGTTGTAACTGACCAGTTTGGTGGAATGCTAAAAATTGTAAAAGGTAAAGATGCTAGAATTGCCATTTATACTTTTCGTGAAGGCGCTGAAGATGCAACTAAAATAGTTTATCGAGAAATTAGAATTCTTGATGATTTCGAAGGCTCGAAACAACTGCTTGATTGGGTACAAAAGTGGGATATCCCATTTTATCATTATAGTGAAGCTTCTACTGAAATGCTTGAAGAGGCTTGCTCTTGGTTCAAAAATGGGAATTGGGAAAAATCTTTTGATGATGTAAAAAAAATTGCCAATAATATTAATGTGGATACTAAGCTTTATGGCATTGAACTTGTTGATAGTCCATATTTTTTTGCGGCTAATCAAAATGGTTTGTTAAAGTTTAGTACAAAGATTGAAACCATTGGTGTTTTTACGGCTGCTGAACAATTGTATGGTCATGCCGTTCAGCATGGAACCATTCACAGTATTTTTCACCAAGTTTTTGTCAAAATTTATTTTAGCAAAACACCAGCCTCGAATTTAATTTATGACAATATTGCTGGCACAGCAGTTGTGGTTAATCCAGCTCTTGAGTTTATTGTCGATGATATTTATTTGAGAAACGGAAAATTAGAATTGGTTACTAAGTTCAAAGCTATTGGTGCAGAAAAATTGATTAAGCAATACACGTCAATGAAAAACAAATGGATTGATTGGTTTAAAGCTACTGGTGTTTGGAGTGATCCGAAAACTAGCTCTTTAGCTCGGGCTTATGCTTTGGCAGATAAATATGGTATTCCTGGATTTAAAGCTCAAATTGAATCAGATTTACTATATCGATTTGCTGCAGAAGCTCCACAATCGGTCAAGGATGAGGCAATCGTCAAACTGCAAAACATGGCGGCTGAATTAACTGTAGATAGTGAATTTATTGTTAATAGCTTAAAACATGTTTCAGAAACTGCAAGTACTGATGATGCTATCACCCAAAACGTTCTAGCTTTAGTCATTGAAAAGTACAAAATTTATGAAGCTGGAATTGGAGAACTACAGGATATTTCTGATTATTCTTTAGCTGATGATGGTTTAGTGAGTGACTGTGCGCCAGGAGTTTATACAAGTTGTTTTGATGATCAAATTATTAGTTATAACAGTTGTGGCGAATTTGAATCTATTCTAGAAACATGCGAAGTCGGTTATGAATGCGTAGAAGGAAAGTGTAATCTTGTTATCAATGAAACCGAGAATTTTGATAGTGCAAATTTCAAAACAATAAGCACAGGTTGTCAGGCCAGAACTTCTTGGTTAATTCATAACATTGGTGGCGATACTGCAATTAAAAATTGTTATGTTGATTTCGGCGATGGTTCAGAGTTAACCAAATGTAGTTTTGAGATTCTTTCACCAGCTGTAATGAAATTATTCGCAGAACATGGATATGAGTTTCAAGGTGTTTATAGTATTTCGATGGAATTTCAATACAAAGAAGAATTTTACAATTCAGAAATTATTTATAACCTTAATGATTGTAGTCGAGTGTATGAAGATAATTTACTCTCTGATATAAATATTTCAGGAATACAAGAAGGCGAAAATTATCTAATTTATCCAGGCAAACAAATGGCTGTAAAATTTAAGGTCAATTATCGACCAGGAATGAATGGTTTTTTTGCTTCTGATTTCGCTGAAGTGAAATTTCTTGACTTGGACAATCCTCAAGAAAATTTTACCTTTGTGGCAAGAAACATGGAATCATCACTGGATGATAATGGCTACTGGCTAGAATACATTTATTATGTGAACTGTAATGTAAGTGGCTTTTACAATGTTAGTATTTCGGCGATATATAATGACGAAGCAGAAACTATTTATGGTAATTTTAAAGTCCAAGATTTGCCACAAGGTGAATGTCTTGATACTTCAGGTGGCTGTTCACAATCTACAAATTCGCAACCACACAGTTTAGTTGCTTTTGCCTTATTGATGTTGATACTTTATCTATTCAAACGCAAACAAGTAATCAACTAAATAACAAAAATGTCCCGCCTTTCACGAAAGGCGGGACTTGTTATTTTAAAAAAAGGGGACGTATCTGGTGCAGATACGTCCGGGTGCTGAAAAATGCTCGGCTGTTCCCCCGGAATAGGGGATTTTTTCCCTGGATATCCCTTCAACAATGCTAGTTGTTTACTCCGATATCCATTTCGGCTAATCAATTTTGCACCAAATTGACGAGGTTAAAGCCTGTCCTTAGACGGTAGCGATTTGATAGCAGAGCTTTCCCCTCGCGTTGGAAATATAGACTGCTATTCATTTATCAAATCGCACGCCGAGAGCTCATGCATGGCGGAAAAGACCAACTCCGGTATTGCTAGCTTATGTTTGTCTTCCCCTCGGAAACAAACACAAACCCCTTGCGTGGCAAGGCTTCATTTTCAGCAATATGATTCTACTATAAATATAATTATTTGTCAATGGCAAGCTTTTTAATTTGAAACTGAAACATTTAATTGCTAAAATACAACATATGATTAATAAACTAAATATACAACCATTAGCTGACAGAATGCGACCAAATTCTTTGAACGAATTTTTGGGTCAAGATGAAATTATTGGCGAAAATACATTATTGAGGAAAGCGATTGAACAAGATCAATTACCTTCAATAATTTTTTGGGGTCCTCCTGGAACAGGCAAAACAACTTTGGCTAATATCATTGCCCAACAAACAAAATCAGAATTTATCCGCATTTCCGCAGTCGGGAGTGGAGTTAAAGATCTTAAAGTAATAATCCAACAAGCTGAAGAGTTAAAAAGATTAGGGAAAAGTTCAATTTTATTTATAGACGAAATTCACCGTTGGAACAAAGCTCAACAAGATTATCTTTTACCAATTGTTGAAAAAGGTACAATTACCTTAATTGGTGCTACAACTGAGAATCCTAGTTTTGAAGTTCGCAGTGCTTTATTATCTCGATGCAGAGTTTTTGTTCTAAAATCTTTAACAGCGAACCAATTAGTAAAAATTATTGATCAAGCAATTGAAGATAAAGACAGGGGATTAGGTGAGCTTGGAATAATAATTAACGAAGAAACTAAACTACAACTTGCAAATTTAAGTAATGGTGATGCTCGGACAGCTTTGAATATTCTTGAATATGCTAGTTCTGTCGATAAAAACATAACCTTGGAAGTGCTAACTCAGGCTTTCCAAAAATCATATTTGATGTGTGACAAAAATGGTGAAGAACATTACAATATCATTTCAGCCCTACATAAATCAATGCGCGGTTCAGACGCCAATGCTTCATTGTACTGGTTGGCTAGAATGTTGGAGGCTGGTGAAGAGCCATTATACATTGCCAGAAGAATTATTCGTTTTGCGAGTGAAGATATTGGATTAGCTAATTCAAGAGCGCTTGAGCAAGCCGTCTCAGCTTATCAAGCTTGTCATCTCGTTGGCATGCCCGAATGCAATTTGGCGTTAGCGCAAGCTGTTGTTTATATGGCTAAATGTCAAAAATCTAATGAGCTTTATTCTGCTTATCAAGAAGTTCAAGCTGATATTGAAAAATATGGTAATTTACCAGTTCCACTTCATATTCGTAATGCACCGACAAAATTAATGAAAGAATTAAACTATGGAAAAGATTACAAATATAGTCCGAATTTTAATTATCAAGAGGAACAAGATTATTTACCGGAAGAATTAAAAGGAAAAAATTATTTTAAGGAAAAAAAGTCGTAAATTAAGATAAATTATTTTTCTATAATTGACGAATAATTATGATTATGTTAAATTTCAACTTCAAGGTTCGTTAACATTCTAAGGTGAATCCACAAGGGGGGATGAAATGAGTGAACAAACTAATTCTAGTCAGGAAAAAACACGAGTTCAGTACATAATTCAAAATGGTTCTTATTTAAAATTGTTCCAACTGGATACAAGCGTAGAAGCCTGCCAAAAAGCTGGTGTTACTCCAAATGAAAGATTAATTAACCCAAATACTGGATGTATTTTTACACTAATTGGGATTGATCAAGCGGGTACTCCTTATTTCAGTTTTGTTGATGAAGGTAATGAAGTCACAGTAAGACAAAAAGCAGATTTGATCAAACTAAGTGATTTTGAAGAACAACAGAAAGAACTTGCTAAAAATAATGAAAAGATTATTTTTCCCGAAGAACAAGGTTCAATGATTATAGATACAAGCGATGAAAAGTGTGCCAAGTTTGGTTTTAAGGCGGGTGAAACATTTAAAACATTTTTTTACGGAAATGAACCTCAAAGGATAACTTTGCTTGGCGTCGGCTCATTAAAAAGAGAACGTTATAGATTTTATGTCATGGCTGAGCTGGAAAATAAAACTAAGCCTGTGATTTTTAATCAAGAGAAAATACGAATTAATGGCAAATTAAATCCGCATCTTTTCTCGTTAAAAGGGTTTGCGAAAAGATTCATTAATATTCAAGATCCTGATTCGGGTTTTGAGAAATGGGTTGATATTTCGAGAGCTACTTGTCGCAAATTTGGATTTAAAGTGGGGGAGACAATTGTCACTCATAATGGTACTCAATTCTTTACTTTTCTTGGAGTTGTCGCAGAATTTCACGATGGTTGTTGTTTTCAGTGTCAGAAAAGCAAAAAATTTATAACTTTAGCAGAAGAAAAAATGAGGGATTCTCTTTTTGTTAAACTTTCCGACTATGAAAAAGAAGCTAAGCTTTTACAAAATGGTAAAAAAACTACGACTTTGTTCGGTTTTCAATCAGATATAACGATTGATATTACTGATGAAGCTTGCCAAAAATATGGTTGTCGGCGAGGCGATGTAATCGTCGGAACACTGGATCTGAGATCTCCAAGTTCAATTTCAAGAGCCATTGTTCTCGGAGCAACCACTTATCCGTTCAAAGCTTTGTGGGTTCAATCGGAAGATCAATTTTCAGCTAAAAGAATTGAATATGAAGATTTAGAAAACGGAAATAGGATTATTCATGAATCTGAGCTTGAAACCAGATATTCTTTTTCACCAATTATTGATAAACGCAATTTTATTCTTGACAAAGACGCTGATGTTTGTGGCGCCTATGGTTTTCAGGCAGGAGATAATATTATTCAGCCTAATAAAGAAATCAGGGCTCAAGTACTGGGAGTTGCCCGACTTCCTTTTGGTTCAACATTCTTGAAAGTAATGCTCCTGCAGACAGATAAAAAGGAAATAACTCACTACGGACCTCGCAATTTACGCGAAGTTGGTTTTATTCTTGAAAGTGAGCTTACGGCATTGCAAGAGGAAAAATAATCATTTGGCTCTTTGTTTTGTAAGGAGGAACAACCATGGAATTTAATCCAGGATTTGTTGAGAAGGTTAGAAAAATTCTACCTCGTCACAAGAAGATTATTCGAGCCATTGTGGCTGGTGATGGGGAGACGGTTAATGACTTGCTGTGGCAGGTTGCCAAACAGAGTTCGATTAGTCCAGAAATTGTTTTATCGATGATTGAAAAAGGTAAGGTAGGTTTACTAAAAAAGAGAGTTGAGATGATTTTAGCCATTGATCAGCTTTGTCTTGAATTGCGGTTAGATAGCGGATATCAGAAAGCAGGAAAGGAAAGATTGAATCAAACACAAGAAACAACGAAAAGATTGCGCCGAGAATTTGACGAGGCGAGGGCAGTTGATCGTACTTTGAGAGAAGGAATGAAGCAATTTTCTTAATTGCTTAAAAATAACAATATAGCGGCCAATGTGCCGCTTTTTTGTTTTAAATAAAAAAACCACCCAAAGTATTGTTGGGTGGTAATGTTTTTACCAAACAGGAATTGGTTTACGCATATCGTCAAACCGACAAATTGGTCGAAGTTTCATTGAAAAAGTTACCATTCCATTTTCTTCTGTAGCTCTATCTCGGGACTCCATCATGTAAAGACAAACCATATCAGCACGACCCTGAACACTTCCGTCTTGAGCATCACACAATTCCTCAAGTTTCCTCATTAAGGATTTACTCGGAATGTGAGTTTTTTCAAGTTTGGCTAATTCATCTTCTGCGCCGTAAGTTTCCATGCAATAGGTTGCAAAATTATTATGATGATGATCCCAAGCCCAAGATGTTTCTAAAACAAAATTAACTGATCCCATGGCAACCTCCTTAAGGTTTGATTAAATAATATAATCTAATTTGTTCTAATTGTCAATATGACTTGCAAATTAAGCTAAATTTTACTATAATAATTTTGATTAATTCTTAAATAAAAAATCTATGGGAATAACAATTCTTTATGTAGTTTTAGCAATTATTGCAGTAGTAATTGTTTGGCTAATCGCAGTTTACAATGGTTTAATTAAACTTAGAAATCGAGTAGACGAAGCATTTTCTGACATTGATGTTCAATTAAAAAGACGTTATGATTTGATTCCAAATTTAATGGAAACTGTCAAAGGTTACATGAATCATGAAAGTGAAACATTACAAAAAGTAACAGAAGCAAGAACTTCAGCCATGGCCATTCATGAAAATAAAAACGCTACACCCGAACAGCAAGCTGAAGCAGAAAATATGTTAAGTGGAGCTTTGAAAACATTATTTGCAGTTTCAGAAAATTATCCTGACTTAAAAGCCTCAGCAAACTTTGCTAAATTGCAAGATGAATTAAGTGATACTGAAAATAAAATTCAAGCTGCTCGAAGATTTTACAATGGTAATGTTCGTGACTTTAACACAAAAATTCAAATGTTCCCAACTAATATTATCGTCAACATGATTGGTTTTAAAAAGTACGAATTTTTTAAGGCTGATGAAGATGAAAAGGAAAATATTAAAGTTCAATTTTAAGAGGATTATTGAAGGTGGAACAATAAATAATTTATGTATTCACAAATTGATAGCAACAAAAGAAGTTCAATGATTTTGATCGCAGTATTTTTTATGGTACTTTTGGCGGTTGGTTATGCTTATGATTATGTTTATGGTGGGCAAGGTGAAATTCCTTACATTGGTATGATTATCGCAGTTGTTTTTTCATTATTCATGACTTTAATTTCCTTTTACCAAGGTGATAAAATTGCTTTAGCCACATCTGGGGCAAAACAAATTGAAAAGCAAGACAATCCTTATGTTTACCGAATGGTGGAAAATCTTTGTATTACAGCTGGTTTGGCAAATCCTAAAGTATACATCATAAATGATCCAGCTATCAACGCTTTTGCTACCGGACGAAAGCCTGAAAAAGCTTCAATTGCAATAACAACTGGAGCAATTGAAAAATTAGAAAACGAAGAACTGGAAGGTGTTATTGCTCATGAATTATCACACGTTAAAAACTACGATATTCGATTTATGATGTTAGTGGCTATTATGGTGGGTGCAGTTGCGATTTTGGCTGATATCTTTGTTAGAATGAGTTTTTGGGGGCGTGGTCGATCAAAAAGTTCAGACCGAAATGGTAATCCAATTTTAGTAATTGTGGGAATTGTCTTTATTGTTATTTCTCCAATTATTGCTCAGCTTATAAAATTTGCTATATCGAGACGAAGAGAATTCCTAGCCGATGCTTCAGGTGCACTTTTAACAAGATACCCAGAAGGTTTAGCCAGAGCTTTAGAAAAAATAGCTTTAGAAAACAAACCTTTACAAAAAGCATCAAATGCAACTGCGCATTTGTTTATCGCCAATCCTTTTAATGGACTGAAAATTAAAAACGCTTTTTCCACTCATCCTCCAATTGAAGAAAGAATTAAAAAACTTAGGTTGATGGCCTAAGTTTTTATATTTATAAATTTATTTATAAACTAATTTCAAGTTGATTTTCTTTAAGCTTAATTTGTAAATTTTTCAAATTATTGTCTTTGTACAATTTATCAATACTGGGCTGTAAATTACTGTATAAGATTTTATTAGCAATACTGGTTGGTAAGCGAAGCCTTTTAAATTTTGAGTAAGTTATATTGGGATACAATTTACCTTCTTTATAAATTGGCTTAATCTTTAGGTCAATATCGCCCTTCATTGGAGTTAGAAGATAGCCAGTAATTTCAATTTCACCCTCGTTTAAGTTAATTGTTAAGTTTTGAATTGGTGGATTTTTACTTTCCGATAAAATTCTACCGACCATATAATTTAATTCTGCTTCAGATAGTATTAAATTTTGAGGATTCTTTTTAATTAAATCAAGATTTTTTTTATCAAAACCTGTTTGCCAAGTATTGAATTTTTCTTCTGCTGATATTTTTTGAACGATATTTAACTGTTTGACTTGTTGAACAGGTTCAGCTTTGCGAAAAAAATTAATATTTGGCCAAGAAAAAGCCCAAGTAACCATCGGTACTAACAAGATTAAAATAAAGATAGGTACAAGTTTTCTAATTTTCATGTGATTTATTGTTAATTTATATTTAAATTGTAGCACTAATTTTATGATAATTAAACAAATTAACAGTCGGGATAATATTAAGCTAAAAATATTGGCGAAATTAAAACAAAAAAAATACCGTCAAGAATTAGGTTTGTTTAAGGTGGAAAATTTTAAAATCATTTTGGAAAGCAAGAAATTACCTCAAGAAATTTTTGTTACACAAAAATTTCTTGAAAAGAACTCAAAGCAATTCACAACTTTTATAACAAAAAGCAATCTATCTGAGTATTTTCAAATTGATGAAAATTGCTTAGATAAAGTTACTGAGCTAGAAAATTCAGCCGGGATTATTGCTACCTATAAAATATTTGAAACAAGTCTTAATTCTAAATCTCCAATTATTTATTTAAACGCAGTCAACGATCCAGGTAATCTTGGTTCAATCTTGCGAAACGCAGTTGCTTTTAATTACAAAAATATTGTTTTGGATGAATTTTGTGCAGATATTTACAACACTAAAGTTATTCAGGCGAGCAAGGGCGCAATTTTTAACTTAAATATTATAAACGATAAAGATTATAAAGTATTCAATCAATTAAAATCAAAAAAAATAGAATTGTTAGGAGCTAGTCTAAGAAAAGATGCAATAGATTTAAAAAAAATAAAAATTAAGGAAAATTATTGTTTAGTGTTTGGTAGCGAAGCACACGGCATAACTGAAATGATAGAAAACAAAATTAGTAAATTTATTAAAATAAAAATGAGTTCACAAATGGAATCATTAAACGTAGCCAGCAGTTCAGCCATCATTTTCTTTGAATTAAATAAATAAAAATATTTGCTTTACAATTATAAATGTATTTGATAAGTTACCCATAGAAGCTCATTAACAAAATATACCAGCTGGAGTTAAAATGGATAAAACTAGAAAAACTGTTTTATTAGAAGAAATTGCCAAAGAAAAAGCAAGACTTAAAACAATCCAATATTTTGTTGATACTTTATCTGAATTTTTGATTTTGGCCGGTTTTTTTGGAATAATTTTCGTATTTTACAACAAAAGGTATTTAGATTTAGTAATTTATATTTTTATTTTTTTAGGTTTTGGATTACTTAATTTTCTTTTCTTGAGATTTTGTTTTTCAAGAAATGTTAATAAGCTAATGGTTGAAGCAACACAGGTAAAAACAAATGATAAAAAGGAGGAATCTACAGATGGAAATTAAAGCATTAAAAAAAATCATTAAACTTGATCAAGAAGGACAAGGCTGGCAACTTTTAACAATTTTATCTTTTATTTTCTTTCTGTGCCAATTTTTCATGCTTATATATTGGTTTGTTCAAACAAAGATTAATTCCATGCCTTACACTATGTTTTTGGTATCTACGCCTTTGTTATTAATGATAACTATTATCTTTTGGCTCAAATACAGACTTGCTACAAAAAAGATTCATGAAATCATAGAATTAGAATTAGAATTAGAAAAATCTAGCTAAAGATTCAATAAAGGCGAAAACTTGCTTTTCTTGGAGTCACTAAGTATAATATGAATACCTGCGCTTGGCAGGGGACGGATATTCCAACTGGAAGTCCAGACTAAATTCATTTTATCCGTCATATATAGCGGAAAGTCCTAGTACTTTCCGCTTTTTCATTTTAAAAAAATCAGATTTAATTCTGAGTTCTTGTAATGTTATTCTAATCTTTAATGTTATGGTTTTATTTTAAAATAAAATATATATTCAGTGTTATTGTCAGTTGTAAAATAGTCATTAGCAATCAGTTTTGTCTCTTCGATAATCTTTTCTGAATTTGACCAATAAATTGGTAAAACAAAGTATACACTTTGAACGCCAGCAGAATTACCAGCTTTTTGAATGTATTCAAGTTTAACTTCTTCAAAAACCATTTTTTCGAAATAATGATAAACTGAATCTTTGCTAGCGTTTGGAATTGAGTAATAAAACTCATTGTTATAATAATGGGCAAAACCATTTTCTCGAATGGCTGCGGCCGCAAGCATTTGATTGCTAAGTACGATGTAACTACCGGCCGCATGATTGTTTATCAATTGAACAGCTTCGATATCAGCTTTTGTAACATTGTATTCTTTGGAATCTTTGTAATCATCTTTCACGGGATAAGAAAAATATAAACTTGTTGAAGTAACAAGAACTAAAAGCAAAACAACAAAAACTTTTCCAATTAAATTTTCTTTTTCTTGAAAATTTTTCTGAATTAAAATATAAATAAGGTAAATAAATATTGGCAACCAAAAATATAATGCTAATTCAAATATCCTTTGTAAAAACTGAGCTTGGTTTTGGTTTGTAGCAAAATTAAAATTAATAAACAATTTTGTAATAAAATAATTTGCAAACATTATTAAACCAAAGACAAAGGTCACTTTAAACTTTTTAAATTCTTTTCGAGTAATTAGCAAGCAAACGCCTATAATTACACTAGCGAAGAAAAGTAACTTGAGATTTGCGCCTACGGCATAATTCAAATCTTCAATGAAGCGAAATTGATGTTTATATTGCCAAATAGGCGAGCTTACAATTTCGCTTAAATTCGGCCACTTAAAGCTTACCTTAAATCCATTAATAAAAGAATTTGCAATAAATAACAATGGAAAAATGAAAGCACTGCCAAAAGCTATAAATGCACCTAAATATTTTTGAATTTTTTTATTTTCAAGTTCTTTAATATATAAATAAATAATAAAAGCTAAAATTGGAAAACCAAATAATGGATGAATTGTAAAAGTATAAATACCTAGGATTAAAAGAAATAAACGATTAACACTGGTAAAACTTAAAAATATTATTATTAAGCAAAGTAAGTTAGTTATGCCTTGTGGTGTCGTTAATATAAAATAATTAATTGGCAAAATCAAAGCGCCCAAAATTGCGGGCAAAGCATATTTTTCTTTTAACTTCGCACCTTCAGTTAACGCGTAGTAAATTGTGCTTGGAAAAAATATTGCCCAACTTAATGGCAAAAATATTTTATTCAAAAATTCGATTGAAACTTGGGTTATGTTTTGGATAAAAATTAAACTTGAATATTCACCAACATAATAAATTGTTTTTGGTAGTAAAAATCCGCTGGCTATAATATTTTTCATGGCCGCTAAATGCAAAAAGGGATCATAACCATAACCAATTTTGTAAATCATTAAAGCTAAACATGAGAATAAACAAGAATATAAAATTAAAGATATTTTTTTCAAAGTTGAGTTGTGGCTTTTTAACAAGAAAATAATTAAAAAGAAAGTAGTAAAAATGAAATAAAGAAAAAATTGGCTCGTTAATAAATTCCATGGGGAACTGATAGCTTGATCAGTTCTTACTTTGAATAAAAAAACAAAACTTGGCAATAAAAAAGCCAAAAACCCAATAAACCAAGTTGAAAATTTTTCTTTGATTAAACTAGCCTGCAATTGGGCTGACTTATTTATTTTTTCAGTAAATAATTCTATAGCTATTGTTGTTATTAAAAATGATAAAATTATAGTGAAGTGATTTAATCGATACAAATAAAAACCAATCCATAGTATAATAGAGTTACTGGCCAAGAATAATAAAGACCCATAAAGTAACTGAAAAAACAAATCAAATTTACTAAATATTTTTTGTCCAAGTTTGCGTCCGTAATAATAAAGAATTACAAAAAACAAACAACAACCCAGCCAACTGTTTTGTAAAATATAAATATTTGCTAAAATGATTCCAGCTAAAGCTACGGGCAGGCTAAATTTAAAAAAATTAGTTTTCATGCTTTAATTTTAGCATAATTTATAAAAAAGAAAAATATATATATCGTGGACTTGTCGAAGGTAAGTTTACTGAAAGATGCCGATAAAAAGTAACTTTCCAAAGGAACAATTTATGAATAAAACATTAAAAATTTGTAAGCTAACTATTATTAGTTTTTTAGTTACAGTTTTTGTTATTTTAGTTTGGGAAAAAGTTGCCTTAAGTAATAGTCTATCTTATGAATATAATTTTTCAACTGAGCCAAGCTTTATTCAAGGATTTTTCCCAGAAGGCCGAATTTTGCAAACTGATGAATGGCAACAAATAAATTCTGAGCCAGTTTATATCACCGTTTACACACCGCGTGAATACAAAACTGCAAATATTAAATTTCGTTATTATAAACCATATGACGCACAAGCTAAATTAGGTTTAAAGTTAAATGTTAATGATTGGGCATTTTATTTTAATGAATTAAAAGAAACTCCAGACGGATTTTTTGATCAGGAAATGGAATTTGATTTAGCCCAAGCTGAAAGAATTAATAATAAATATAAATTCATCCTAGCCATAAATGAATTTGGTTGGACAGGTGATAAGTTTTTAGCTGATAATATACAAATAGAATTTATTAAATAACAATGAAAATCTTAGATAAAACTAATTTTTGGCTCAGATTATTGCAATTCACTTTTCAAGCTTTGCTTGTATTTTGGTTGGTTTTAGCGACTTGTGAATTGTTTATGCCAGGATTTGCTATTTATTATATAGATCTGAATTGGTTATTTTTGCTTATTGGCATTTTAGCGATAATTCAATTGTTTCTGAATAAAAAAGATCAGCAGTAAAAAAGCTGATTTTTTGAAAAATAAGGGTATAATAAAGCAAAAGGCACAGGTATAATAGAGAAAGACACTAAACTAA